>JBJMPB010000635.1:0-7389 GCA_045803455.1 Gemmatimonadales bacterium
ATCATTTCCGGATCCTCCGGCACCGCCGAAGAAAAGCTGGCCGCCTTCGAGCGCGCCGGCATCGACATCATGCGCCGACCGGTGGACGTGGTGGCGCTTCTGGAGAAGCGCCTGGGCGCCTTGAGCAAGTCATAAGGAGGCGTGGTGGCAGCAACCCTGACGCTCGGCATCATCAAACCCGACGCGGTCGCCGGCGGAAAAATCGGAGCCATCCTGGCGCATCTTCAGCAAGCCGGGTTCGTTCCGCGCGCCGCTCGCCTGGTGCGGCTGACTCAGCCGGAAGCCGGTGCGTTCTACGCGGTGCATCGCGGTCGCCCATTCTACAATGACCTGGTCGAGTTCATGACCAGCGGACCCTGTATGCCCATGGCGCTCGAGCGCGATAATGCCGTGGCCCAGCTCCGCACCGTCATCGGGGCAACCGATCCGGCTGAGGCGGCACCTGGGACCATCCGGAAGCTCTTCGCCGAATCCAAGGGTAAGAACGCCATCCATGCATCAGACAGTCCGGAGAACGCGGCCCGCGAGGTGGCGTTCTTTTTCAGCGAAGGAGAGCTGGCCGGGCTCTGGGGTTGAAGCGTTGACCCAAGTTGTTGTGGCTGCTACTTTAAGCGGCTATGCTGCGAGTGGACATCCGGGACCTTCAGCGGGGCCCGGTACGGACGGTGGGGGAACTGGCGCCGAACGATCCCGCCTTCGAAGGCTTGGATCTGGACTTGGCGGGACCGGTGGCGGTCACGGGGCAGCTACAGGCCACCAGCGCCGAGGAATTCCTGTGGCGGGGAAAGATTCAAGGCACCATCCAGGGAGAGTGTCGCCGTTGTCTAGCTGATGTCGAAACCGATATTGACATCGACGTGGATGCCGCGGTCTTCAGCTCCGATCCAGAGGCGGCCGACGATCCCGATTTCTATCCTCTGTTGGA
Organism: Gemmatimonadales bacterium; assembly: GCA_045803455.1. Classification (GTDB taxonomy): domain Bacteria; phylum Gemmatimonadota; class Gemmatimonadetes; order Gemmatimonadales; family GWC2-71-9; genus CAVVWJ01. The sequence goes on from JBJMPB010000635.1 coordinate 926, forward strand.
ACGGGCTTCACACATCGATGTGCGCGACGTGGTGCGGGAGGAGTTAGTGCTCGCGGCATCTACCCGCCTGTTACTCTGCCGCGACGACTGTGCCGGCCTCTGTCTCAGCTGCGGAGCCGATCTGAACGCGGGACCCTGCGGTTGTTCCGCGCCCGCCGAACCTGTCTGAGGTAAATTATGGCCGTCCCCAAGCGTCGAATGTCCAAGTCCCGCAAGCGCCTCCGCCGAGGCCATCACAGTGCCGCCGGACCTCGCACTCAGGCGTGTCCCCGCTGCGGTTCTCCCAAGCTGTCCCACCGGGTCTGCGATTCCTGCGGATATTACCGGGGCAAGAAGCAGGTCGAGGTCGAGGACGTCTGAGCGTGATCCGCATCGCGGTAGACGCTATGGGGGGCGACACCGCCCCGCAGGCGGAAATCGCCGGTGCCCTGCAGGCCCTGAAATCCCTGCCTCACGGATTCCTCATCCAGCTGGTGGGCCGCTCTGACGTCATCAATTCAGAACTAGCCAAATATCCCGACGCCGACCGCAGCCGCCTCGAGATCCACGAGGCGGCTGAGGTTATCGGCATGGCCGAGAAGCCGCTCGCGGCGGTGCGAAGCAAGCGGAAATCCAGCATTGTGGTCGGGCTGGGATTGCAGAAGGCGGGAACCTCGGATGCCTTTGTCTCCGCCGGAAACACCGGGGCGCTGCTGGCCGCATCCACGCTGTTGCTGGGGCTGCATGACGGCGTAGAGCGTGCCACCGTGGCCACGCTCTTTCCCACAGCCAGCCAGCCGGTTCTGGTCCTCGACGGCGGGGCCAACGTGGACTGCTCGCCCCGCGAGCTGGTGGGGTTTGCCTACCTTGGCAGCGTGTACATGCGGGATGTGTTGCGCCGGCCCAGCCCCACGGTCGGGCTGCTCAACGTGGGGGAGGAAGAGGAAAAGGGGAACGCCATCAGCCGGGAGGCCAACAGCCTCCTGCGCCGAAGTCCCCGGCTGCATTATATCGGCAACATCGAGGGGCGTGACATCGTGGCGGGGCACCATAAGTTCGGGGTGGTGGACGTGGTGGTGTGCGACGGTTTCGTCGGCAATGTGATCCTCAAATTCTACGAGTCTGTGGCGCATCTGTTCGTCGATCTGGTGAAGGAGCGCGCTCCCGACGTCCTGGGCCGGCCGGAGATCAAGGAACTTTTCCGGATCCTGGATTATTCCGAGTACGGCGGTGCGCCCCTGCTGGGCGTAAAAGGCATTTCCATCATCTGTCACGGAGCCTCCACCGCCAATGCCATCAAGAACGCCATTCGAGTGGCGGTCCAATCGGTTGAGGTCGATCTGAGTCGGCACATCGGGGCGGAATTCGCCCAGCGCGAAGCAGGAGCAACGGCGTGAGCCGGCGGCCCATTGCGGAAATGGTCAGCGTCGGGGTGGCCGTGCCGCCGGGCGTGCTCACCAACGCCGACCTCACCCGCATGCTCGACACGTCGGACCAATGGATCGTGGAGCGTACCGGCATTCGGGAGCGCCACATTGCCCGGCCGGACCAGTCCGTGGCCATGCTGAGCTGCGAGGCCAGCGTCAAGGCGCTGGACCAGGCGGGTCTCACTCCGCAGGACATCGACGCGATCGTGCTTGCCACAGCCACGCCGGACCGGCTGCTGCCATCTACCGCCTGTGACCTGCAGGCGCTGCTGGGCGCCGACCGCGCGGCGGCGTTCGACATCTCTGCAGCCTGCCCCGGATTTGTCTACGCAACAGCGGTGGCCGAAGGCATGATCGCCGCGGGACAGAGCGAGGTGGTGCTCGTGGTCGGCGCCGAGAAACTCTCCACCATAACTGACTTCAAGGACCGCTCGACCGCCATTCTCTTCGGAGACGGTGCCGGCGCCGCGGTGGTGCGGCGGGCTAGCGGCCAGAACGGGCGGGGCATTCTGTCCACGTTCCTCAAGTCCGACGGAAAGCTCGCGCCGCTGTTGTACATCCCTGGGGGCGGCGCGGTCGACCCGATCAGCGAAAGGGTGGTCTGCGAGCGGTCACACTACATGAAGATGGCGGGCCGGGAGGTCTTCAAGGCCGCGGTGCTGACCATGGCGGAGGCATGCGACGAGGCGCTGCGGCGGGCGGGTGTGACCGCTGACGAGGTCGATCTCCTCATTCCGCATCAGGCCAACGTGCGCATCATCGAGGCCACGGCTAAGCACGCCGGCATGCCGATGGACAAGGTGATGGTCAACGTCGACCGCTATGGCAACACCTCATCCGCATCGATTCCTCTCGCGCTGGATCAGGCCATCAGCGAAGGTCGGGTGAAGCCCGGCTCCCTCCTTCTGCTGGTTGCGTTCGGCGCCGGATTTACCTGGGGCAGCGCCGTCATCCGGTGGTGACGGTCCTGATGTGCCCCGGACAGGGGGCACAGCGTGTCGGCATGGGGAAGGACCTCGCGGAGCGTTTTCCTGCCGCGCGGGAAACTTTCTCTGCCATCGATGACGCGCTCGACACCAGGCTCTCCCGGATCATGTGGCAGGGACCCGAGGACGAGCTCACCCTCACCCATAACGCCCAGCCCGCAATACTTGCCCACTCCGTGGCGGTGCTCTCGGTTGTTGCCGGCCGGCTCAGCGGACTTGGCGCGGCAGCGGGCCATAGCCTCGGCGAGTACAGCGCTCACGTTGCCGCGGGTACTCTGAGCCCAGTGGATGCCGCCCGTCTGGTTCGCCGTAGGGGAGAGCTGATGTTTGCCGCCGGACAGGAGCGGCCCGGCGCCATGGCAGCTGTCCTCGGCCTGGCCACCGCCGAGGTGCAGAGTGCCTGCGACGAGTCCTCGGGGCCGGATGGCATTGCCGTGCCCGCCAACCTGAACGCGCCGGATCAGACCGTGATCTCGGGCGATCCTGTTGGGGTGGACCGGGCAGGCGAGCGATGCAAGGCGCGGGGCGCCAAGCGGGTGATTCCGCTCAAGGTGAGCGGGGCGTTTCATTCTCCCCTGATGGCTCCTGCGGTGGACGGACTGCGTGAAGCGCTATCGGAGGCCACCTTTGCCGATCCGGCTTTTCCCGTCATCGCCAACGCCAGTGGTTACGCGGTGCGAACTGGGGTCGACGCCAAGCGCCTGCTGGCGGACCAGCTGACCGCGCCGGTGCGCTGGGTGGCCTGCATGCAGGCCGCCGCCGAACTGGCGCCCGAAGCCACGTTCGTCGAGATCGGACCAGGGAATGTGCTGTCCGGCCTGTTGAAGCGAATCGTGCCTGGGGTCAAGGCCGTGGCTCTGGGCACCGCCGACGAGGTCGAGCGGTTTCTCCAGTGACGGCTCACAGCATCGATCTCAGCGGCAAGACGGCATTCGTCACCGGCAGTACCCGAGGCATTGGCCTGGCCATCGGCCAGGTCCTCTACGCGGCCGGCGCCAAGGTTGCCGTGGTGGGGCGCGATGCCGCGCGGGCCCGGGAGGTGGCGTCGGCCATGGGCAGCCGAGCCGTCGGGGTAGCCTGTGACGTCGCTCAGGAGGATCAGGTGATCTCGGCCGTGGCAGCCGCCGAAGCGGCCCTGGGAGCGGTGGATGTTCTGGTGAACAACGCCGGCCTCACCCGTGACAACATCCTGCTCCGGCTGAACGAGCAGGACTGGGATGCGGTGCTCGACGCCAACCTGAAGGGGGCGTTCCACACCACCCGCGCGGTCATCAAAGGCATGATGAAGCGGCGAGCCGGTCGTATCATCAACATGAGCAGCATCGTCGGTCTGACCGGCAACAAGGGTCAGGCGAATTATGCGGCCAGCAAGGCGGGGCTGATCGGTTTCACCAAGAGCGTGGCGAAGGAGTACGCCAGCCGCAACATTCTGGTCAACTGCATTGCGCCGGGATTTATCGAGACCGACATGACCGCCTCCTTGCCCGATGCAGCCCGAGCCACATTATTAGAGCAGATCGCGCTGGGCCGGTTGGGCCGGCCGGAGGATGTCGCGGGCGCGGTGCTGTTTCTCGCATCGGATTTAGCCGGCTACATCACCGGACAGGTGCTGGTGGTCGATGGTGGCATGGTAATCTGAGACGGACCGTAATCCTTTAATCGAGGGTGACATGAGCAACGTGGAAGAGAAGGTCAAGGATATCATCGTCGAAGAGCTCGGCGTCGAGCGAGAGAAGCTGACCAGCGATGCGAGCTTCATGGAAGATCTCGGAGCGGACAGCCTCGACACGGTCGAGCTGGTGATGGCGTTCGAGAAAGAGTTCGACATTGATATCCCCGACGAGGAGGCGGAGAAGCTCCGCACGGTCGGCGATGCCATGTCTTACCTGCATGAGAAGATAGGGAAATAGTCTTGAGTCGTCGTGTTGTGGTCACCGGCCTGGGGCTGGTGACGCCGGTGGGAAACGATGTCGATAGCACCTGGCAGGCGCTGCTGGCCGGCAGGTCAGGTGCAGCCCCCATCACCAAGTTCGCTGCTTCCAACCAGCAGGTCCGCTTTGCCTGTGAGGTAAAGGGCTTCGATCCGCTGCAGTACATCGATCGTAAAGAGGCCAAGCGGTACGATCTTTTTGCCCAGCTGGCGCTCGCCGCTGCTCACCAGGCCATCACTCAGGCCGGGTTGGAGGGTCGCTTCCCGGCCCCCGAACGCACCGGGGTGGTGATCGGAAGCGGCATCGGCGGCATGCAGACCTACGAGGACAACTGCCGGGCGTTTGTCACCAAAGGTCCCGACCGGGTTTCCCCCTTCTTCGTTCCCATGTTCATTCCCGATATCGCCGCCGGGCTGGTGTCGATCCGGTATGGACTGAAGGGGCCGAACTTCGCCACGGTGTCAGCCTGTGCCTCGTCGGCTCACGCCATAGGTGAATCGTTCAATATGATCCGTCACGGTGTTGCCGATGCCATGGTGACCGGCGGCTCCGAGGGGGCTATCACCGGACTCACCGTGGCGGCGTTCGCCAACATGAAGGCGCTCTCCACCCGCAACGACTCGCCGGAGACCGCTAGCCGGCCATTCGACAAGGATCGCGATGGGTTCGTGCTGGGTGACGGCGGCGCCATCGTCGTACTGGAAAGCCTGGAGCACGCGGAGCGGCGGGGAGCCCAGATCCTGGGAGAGGTGCTCGGGTATGGGCTCAGCGCCGATGCCTACCACATCACCCAGCCTGCGGAAGGTGGTGAGGGGGCGCAGCGGGCCATTCGCGATTGCCTGGCGGACGGAAACATCGACCCCATGGACGTTGGCTACATCAATGCTCACGGCACATCGACTCCGCAGGGCGACATTGCGGAGACCGAGGCGGTAAAGGCCGTCTTTGGCGACCATGCCCGCAAGCTGGTGTTCGGCTCCACCAAATCCATGACCGGTCACCTGCTCGGAGGAGCGGGCGCTCTGGAGTTCATTGTGTCCTTGCTGTCCTCCACCTGCGGGGTCATACCCCCCACCATCAATCAGTTCACTCCCGATCCGGAATGCGACCTCGATTCCGCCCCCAACCGGAAGGTCGAGCGCCGAGTGGATGTGGCTCTCTCGAATTCGTTCGGGTTCGGCGGCCACAATGTGACCCTCGCCGTCAAGCGCTGGGAGAGCTAGCGCAGCGCCTCTCCGGGTGGCCGCAGCCGCCGCCGTCCGTGTAGATTTTGGGCTCGACTCTTCGGCAATCCAAGGAGATACGATGCCCGGCGGGATCGATGTAGAACGGCTGCGTGACCCTCTGCTGCGTCCCATCGCCGAGAAGGTAATGGCGGGCGGACGCCTGGACCGGGACGATGGGTTGGCTCTCTACGCCACCTCCGATCTTCTCGGTCTGGGTTTCCTGGCCGACTTCACTAACCGCCTTCGCAACGGCGACCGCGTTTTTTTCTCGGCCAATCAGCACATCAACCCCACCAACGTCTGTATTCTCCGCAACACCTGCAGCTTCTGCTCCTTTGCTCGGATGCCGAAGGAGGAGGGAGCATATACCCGCTCGCTCGAGGAGGTGTTTCAAGAGGCCGAGCAGGCCAGCGGCATGCCTACCCGGGAGTTTCACATCGTCGGTGGGCTGCATCCCAAGCTCCGCCTCAGCTATTACACCGACCTGATCCGGGGCCTGAAGCAGCGGCATCCCCATGTCCACGTGAAGGCGCTGACCGCCGTGGAGATCGCCCACCTCGCTCGAATCGAGAAGATCTCCGAGCGCGAGGTACTGCTGGCCATGAAAGAGGCGGGACTCACCAGCCTCCCGGGCGGCGGGGCCGAGGTCTTCAGCACCGCGGTGCGCGCCACCATCGCCGAGCGGAAGCTGACCGGCCAGGAGTGGCTCCGGGTGCATCGTGTCGCCCACGAGCTCGGGATTCCGACCAACTGCACCATGCTGTACGGACACGTCGAAACCCCCGAGGACCGCATCGAGCACCTGATGATGTTGCGGACTCTGCAGGATGACACGGGAGGTTTTCTCACTTACATCCCGCTGGCTTATCACCCGGATCACAACGAGCTGGGCGAAGAGATGGGCCGTGTTGGCAC
>JBJMPB010000637.1:0-8117 GCA_045803455.1 Gemmatimonadales bacterium
AACGCCGTATGTCCGACGACAGCCATGCGGTGCCGGGCCAGGGCCTGGGTGATGGTCTTGGGATCCACCTTCCATGACGCGGCTCGGGGCGGCTCGAGGGTGAGGTCGATGAACCCGAGACCCATGTCGGCCATCCACTCGATCTCGTGGACGATCTCCTGGGCGGGGTGGTTCATCGCACCGATCAACACGTGATCTTACCGGGTGTGGCGGATGAACCAGGGGCGGGAATCGAGGAGGTTCGCTCGGGCGCGGGAAACATCAGAACTGCCGGTGGGCAGCTCATGAAGCCCGAGTCTGTCTCTCACCCCAGGAGGAATAGCGGAGGCCCGATCGGGAGCAAGCCAGCTGAATACCGAGACGGCCCCCACGAGCAGCGGTGCGTCTTCGGACAGTCGGCTCAGCAGACGGTCCCAATCAATTGCTTCCAGCCGGGCATCCAGGAGATTGAAGATATCGGTCCAGTCACACCGCTCGTGCTGCAGGACGTAGAGCTTGCTCCAGATCAGCTCCTCGATCGGGATGGCCCGAAGCGGCTCACCGAGAATCGAGACCTCAGGACCGAGGCTCAGCCAGTCTTCGTCGACCTCAGCTCGGTGGTTGGCCATGGCCCAGATGGCATCTACGATGATGTCACCCTGGCTGGCCCGGTAGATCCAGGAACGGTCGTACGCTAGACGGTCGAAGTGGTCGGTGAGCCCTGCCTCGCCCATCACCTGAATCATGGCCGCGCGGTCCACCGGCCGAATATAGATATCGAAGTCCTTGGTGTTGCGAAGCTCCCCGGTGTATTCAGCGGTTGCAAAGGCTCCGCCGAAGGCAAAGCGGATGCCCCGCTCGCTGGCTCGGCGCAGCACGTTGCGGTATACGGCCCACTCGTCGGCCGGAATGCGGTGCCAACTCGGACGTATAGGAGATGCCGTAGTGGTGGATTGGTTCATTCCTGTAGTTGCCGCCTGCCGAGGCAATACGATGTGATTGCAGTCACCCCGCGTGAGATGGGTCACGCCCCGGACTGACTGATCCGGCGATGTTGTCTCTCCTTTGCATGTCGCAGCCATGACCGCCAAGAAGAAGTCGTCATCTCCCCAAGCCTCCCGTTTGAGCCGGTCACTCCGAAGCACCTTCGGCTTCGATCAGCTTCGGCCGGGCCAGGGCGAGGTGATCAGGTCGGTAATGGAAGGCCACGACACGCTCGCCGTGATGCCCACTGGAGCGGGGAAGTCTCTCTGTTATCAGCTGCCGGCCCTGCATCTCGAAGGCACCACGATCATCGTGTCTCCTTTGATCTCCCTGATGAAGGATCAGGTGGACAAGCTGCAGGAACGGGGGCTGGAGGCTCTACAGGTCAACAGCACCCTCACCGCGGAAGGGGAGGAAATCGCCCTGGAGCAGATCGAGCAGGAGGCGAGCGATTTCGTCTTTACTACACCGGAACGGCTGACCAATCCCGAATTCCTCCAGACCCTGCGCGGTACTACGATCGACTTCGTGGTAATCGATGAGGCGCACTGCATTTCTCAATGGGGCCACGATTTCCGCCCGTCCTATCTGGCCCTGCGGCCGGCGCTGGCTGAATTGGGCGATCCCCCGATTTTGGCGCTGACCGCCACCGCCACACCCGAAGTCATCGACGACATCAAGCAGCAGCTCGCCCGGCCGCGAATGCGCGTCTTCGATACCGGAATCTATCGGTCGAACCTGGAGCTGCAGGTCGAGCACGTCAGCGGAGACGCCGAGAAGCACGCGGAGCTCCTTCGGATACTGGAAAACAGTGAAGGAAGCGGAATCATCTATACCGCCACCGTAAAGCACGTGGAGGAGGTTACTGGCTTTCTCCAGGGCGAGGGGTTCGAGGTCCTGAGCTACCATGGCCGCCTGGCTGCAAAGCGCAGAAAGGAATCGCAGGACCGGTTCATGGCCGGGAAGCTCAAGGCCATGGTGGCAACAAACGCATTCGGGATGGGCATAGACAAGGCCGATATCCGGTTTGTCGTCCACTACGACATGCCTGGATCCCTCGAGGCTTACTATCAGGAAGCGGGGCGTGCCGGGCGTGATGGCGAGCGAGCGCAATGCGTTCTGCTGTACGATGCTCGAGACCGCCGCACCCAGCTGTTTCTGATGACCGGTCGCTATCCGTCGGAAAAGGAAGTGCAGCGGGTCTACCAGGCACTCCAGGAGCTGCAGCAGGAGGAGAAGGACATCTCGGCGGCCAGGGTCCAGGAACGAGCCGCGCCAGTGGCCAGGACCAAGACACGAGTGACCCTCACCCGGCTGGTTGAGGCCGGAATCGTCCGGGAGCGGCGGCCGGGGCAGTATGCGCTGGGCAAGCGGCGACTACAGCCCTCGCAGCTGGCTGAGCTGGTGGCGGAATGGCAACGCCGGGACGAGCGGGACCGGGAGAAGCTGGAACGGATGGAAGCCTATGCCCGAAGCGCGCTGTGCCGCTGGCGAGTGTTGCGGGATTACTTCTCCGAGGATACCGGCGAGGAGCGTTGCGGTGTGTGTGACAATTGCAGGAAGGGCCTGGCAGAGAGAGCGGAAGGCGTTGAGAGATCGGAGAAGACCGAGAACGCCGAAAACACCGAGAGCACTGGCCGCCCGGCAGAATTCGCCCTCAGCGTTGGAGACCGGGTGAGCCTGCCCCGCCACGGAGAAGGGAAGGTGGAAGAGGTTGAAGATGATTCGGTGGTGGTGCGATTCCCCGACGGGCGATCCCGCAAGTTCAAAAGCGAGTTCGCCCGCCCGGTGCGTCGTTCGCCTCAGAAGATGTAGCGCACGCCCGCCTGGAACTGCCGCGGCTCTCCCAGACCGCTCCTGACGGTTCCGTCGAAGACCAGGAAAGTGCCCGCCGTGGACGGATCCTTGAAGTTGTCGTGGTTGGTGATGTTGAACCCTTCGAAGATCAGCTCCAGGGCACGGTCGCGGGCAAAATACAGCGGCTTGGAGAGACGGATGTCCCAGGAGAAGTAGGCATTGTCTCGCCGGATGGTATTCCGCTGGAGCACGTGCCCGTCTTCACATATGCGCTGCGATGGCTGGGACGCGCGCACGCCGGTTCCCACATTGCCGGGGCCGCACACCTCGGAGGTGGGCTGGGCGGAGTAGGCGCTCAGCCGATTGTTCAGGAAGACATCGCCCGGGAGTACTGCCAGGATCCAGGCATTGAAGCGGTGGCGCTGGTCGCGATCGCTCCAGCTGTATTCCTTCTCCAGTGAGTCGGCCCGGGCGTAGCGGAAGGTGAACGGATCGCGCTCATTGTCGTCGTCGGCCTTGTCCCAGCTCAGGGTGTAATTCAGCTGGAACTCGAGCCGGGGGTTCAGCGCGCGCCGGAGCTCCGCGGTGATCCCGTTGAAGCGGGACCTGGCCGTGCTCTGTACCACGGTCAGCACTCCCAGCCCCGGTGCGCCTCCCGGCGCGAAGGCGGTGGACCAGGGGCCCACGGTGTCATTGCCGAACACCGGGTCATTGGCATTGAAGAAGCGGGTCAGGTTGTCGGTTCGCGCATGGGTATAGCTGAGGCCGGCGGCAATTCCCGCCCCAATCTCCCGCTCGTAGCCAACCGTCGCGGTGAAGGTGCGGGGATTCACGAAATCCTTGTCGAACACGAAAATGCCCGGCTCGAACGGTGCGCCCGGCGGCGTCGGCAGCAACTCCCCATACGCGGGTGGCGCGCCCAGGATTGGGGTGAGCGCGCTGTTGCGGAAGATGCTCTGGCCCCGCGAACCGTCCGTGCTCCTGCTGCTGGCCAGATTCAGGCCGGGAATGCGGGCGTAGTAGATACCCGCATTGGCTCGAATGACCTGCTTGCCGTTCCCGTTGATGTCATAGGCAATGCCCAGCCGGGGCTGGAACATGTTGTAGTCGGACGGGATGGTCCCGTCGCCGGGAAATTCGAAGCTGCCTTTTGGCGTGGTAGCGGTAGCGCCGATGAGCGGCTGATAAAACAGGTCGGGAATCGGGGTGATCAGACTGGGCTCGATCTGCGCCTCCCAGCGGAGACCGTAGTTGAGCGTCAGATTCGATTGTGGCTTCCAGTTATCCTGGAGGAAGAGCGCCAGCTCATTCTGGATGATGGTCTGGGTGCCCGCCTCATCTACGGTGAGTCCGTTGAGCCCTGCCTGCTGCAGGTAGAGCGCCACCGGGCCTTCGATCACGGTGCCTGCCGGGCAAGTCGCTGTGTTGCTGGTAGTCACCAGCGTGTCGGGGTCGGGGACAGGGTCAAAGCACTCCACGTACTGATTCCCCTTCTCCAGGTAGGCCAGGAAGCCGGGGACCGAGGTGAAGGCCATTCGTCCGTTGCCGAAGCCACGGAACGTCTGGGTGACGCCGGTCCGGTTCCACTCGCCGCCAAACTTGAACAGATGGTTGCCGCTGACCAGAGAGACGTTGTCCAGCACCTGGAAGCGGTAATCGTGCGCATCCACTGGAATGAAGAACGGCATGCCCACCCGGTAGCCCTGGAACGAGTTATCCGGGGCCAGGAACCCGATGTCGGTGTCCGGAAAGGGTCGGCCTACGGTCGGGTTGGTTGCCCCCTCGTAAGGCCGCGGCCGATCCTCCCGGGCCCACTGGAAACGGAACTCGTTGGAGAGAGCCGAGGAGAAGAGCGTGGTCAGGCTGCCGTTCACGGCGTGGGAGAAGTCCCGCTCAAGACCGTTGGCGCTGCGCCCCCAGAAGTCCACGTCGAAGGTGCCGTTCTCCTGGCGGGAATTGGTGTAGTTGTACTTGAGCGACGCGTTGCTCTTCTCACCCACCTTGAAATCGAGCTTGGCCAGGAATGCGTTCGCGTCGTTGGTCCGGCTGATCGGGCCGAAATCTCCCCGCAGGGCACCGCTGAAGGCGGTGTCCACGAATGCCTGCAGCGCAGGGTCGATCGCTCCCAGGCGGTCGGTCTGCTTGGTCTCGTCATACACCTGCTGATCGTACGCCAGGAAGAAGAACGCCTTGTCCCGGATTATGGGCCCACCGAGCGTGGCGCCGAACTGATGTTGCTGAAAATCAGGGGTGAAGCCAGTGGTGCCGCCGGCCGGGAAGGTGTGGCTGAAGTTGGCCGAGAGCGCGTCGTACTTGCCGAAGTAGTGAGCCGAGCCGTGGAACTGGTTCGTGCCCGACTTGGTGATGATGTTGACGAACCCGCCGCCCGAGCGTCCGAACTCGGCGTTGGCCCCATCCGACACCACGACAAAGTCCTGGACCGCGTCGAGGTTGAACGTGAAGGCCGGGCGCTGGCCCCCACGCTGTTCACCGAAGAAGGGATTGTTGAAGTCGGCGCCATCCACCGACACGTTGTTGTGGATGCCCCGCTGGCCGCCGATGCTGATCTCGTCCCCATCGGGACCTTGGACCGTGGCGACGTTCGGGGTCAGCGTGGTGTAGTTGAAGATGTTGCGGCCGTTGTTCGGCAGCCCTTGCACTGCCTCCACCCCGAGTCGGGTAGCCGATTCCGACTGCGTCGGGTCCACCCCTCGCTGCGGCGCTGCCACCGTGAGCTCTTGCAGCTGCACCACCTGAGGGGCCAGCGCGAAGTTGATTTCCACGGTCTCGCCCAGCCGCACCTCGACGCTATCCCGCTGGTCCTCCTGGAACCCTACCGCTCTGGCTGCCACATCGTAGGTACCCACCCGAAGCAGAGTCGCGATGTAGACTCCGCTGGCATTGGTGGTGAGGGAGCGATCCGCGTTGGTGGCCAGGTGGCGCAGCGTCACGTGGGCGTCGGCCAGCGGATGGCCGGTTGAGTCCCTCACGGTACCTCGGATCACACCAGTAGTAGCCTGGGCCTGGGCCAGTGCGAGGGAAGGCGCCACCAGCAGGCAGGCGAGGATGGGGAGGGCGGAGAAGACAGAACGTCGGCGTGGGTCCATGGCGCGAGAATCCCTTTCGAGAACCGGAGGGCGACGGGGGTGCCACGATATGGGGGAACGGCGGATAGCTTAGCGCGCACTGCGAGTGGTCGCAAGGAGTCCTGTGTGTGGCGGGTCACAGACCGGCGATATCCTTACATTGAACTTGGGTAGTTCCGGCACTCCTCAGGCTCATCCGCCGGGTTTCGGAGCCACATGACTGACAGCGGGGCCGTACACCGGATTACCGGATCAGATATTCTGGCTCGCGCGTCGCGCGTGCGTTCCCGGGCGGACTGGGCCCGGTTGGGCGTCGGGGCCAAGGGTTTTCTCCTCACCATTGCTATCGCGATTGTGTTCGACCAGCTCGCTCGGCACGGCATGCCGGTCGTGCACCCATTCGCCTTTCTGCTGCTCGCCGTCGTCTACTCTACCTACCGGGGCGGCATGCGGTGGGGGATCGCCAGCGCCGTAGTCTCCCTGCTGTACGCCCGGCACTACCTGGCAGAACCGGGATTCATTCTCCGCTACACCCCGGAAAACGCCTACACGCTGCTCGGCTTGCTCCTGGTTTTTCCGCTAACCGTTTTTCTGATTGCCAGGATGAAGAACGCCGCGGATCGGGCTCGCGGCCTCGAATTCTCCCGGGAGGAGGCGGAGCGGCTGGATCGCCGGCTCTCGTTCTTTGCCGAGGCAAACCTGATCCTAGCCGCTTCGCTGGATCATGTGGCCACACTGCGGAATCTCGCCCGCCTCAGCGTGCCCACTCTCGCCGACTGGTGTGCGATCCATATCGCCAACGAGCAGGGCCAGCTCCAGTTCGTTACCGCTGCCCATCGCGATCCGGCCAAGGACCTGCTGGTTCGGGCCCTCTGCGAGTCCGGATCCCAGCGCCCCCCGTTCGGCCGTTCAGGCGGAGGAAGCTACGGCCCGGTAACAGACGAGGTGCTCCGGGGCAACGCTGAAGATCCCGAGCAGCTCAAGCTGCTTCGGGTCCTCGCGCCGGGGTCTTTCATTCGGGTACCGCTGCTGGCTCGCGGCCACACCGCAGGAATGTTGACGCTGGTGGCTGGACCGGAGTCCGGACGAGTCTTCGGACCCGAAGACCTGAGCTTTGCGCAGGAGCTGGCGGGCCGCGCCTCCTTGTCGGTCGAGAACGGCCGGCTGCAGCGCGATGCCCAGGAAGCGAACGAGCGCTACGGGATGCTGTTCGGTAGCAATCCCCAGCCCATGTGGGTGTTCGACATCGACACGCTGGCCTTCCTCGACGTAAACGAGGCCGCCATTCGGCATTATGGCTACAGCCGGGACGAATTTCTTGCCATGACGATCATGGACATGCTGCCCCCTGAGGACGCTCCCGGCGTTCACCATGGCCTGGAGCGGACCGGCACCGCCCGAGGCGACGTAGCTCTGATCCAGCACCAGCGGAAGGACCACAGCATCGTGGACATGGAGCTGGTTTCCCACGAGATGGACTGGAATGGCCGGCGGGCACGCCTGGTGCTGGCCACCGACATCAGCGAGCGCACCCGAACGCGAGCCGCCTTGCACCAGAGCGAGGAACAGCTGCGCCAGGTGCAGCGGATGGATGCGGCCGGACGCCTCGCCGGGGGCGTGGCGCATGACTTCAATAATCTGCTGACGACCATCCGGGGGTTCAGCGATCTCCTGCTGCGCGATACGGCGGTGGACGACCGGAGGCGGAAAGACATCGAGCAGATCCGAAAAGCCGCTGATCGAGGAGCGGTTCTCACTCGGCAGCTTCTGAGCTTTGGGCGACAACAGACTCAGAACCCCCGCCCGCTCCAGCTCAATGCGGTGGTCACCGGCATGCAGGGTCTCGTTCAACGTCTGATCGGTGCCGACATCAACCTGGTGACGGAGCTGCGTCCTGGATTGGGTGAGGTAAAAATGGACCCCGCCCAGCTGGAGCAGGTGCTGGTCAACCTGGTTCTCAACGCCCGGGATGCCATGCTGTCGGGTGGAACCCTGACCATCGAAACGGGAGAGCGGCAGATCAGCGGATCGTCCCGCGGCCGATCGGTGAAGCCGGGCCGCTACGTAGTATTGGCGGTCAGCGATACCGGCAGCGGGATGGATAGCGATACCATGTCCCACATGTTCGAGCCCTTCTACACCTCGCAAACCCCCGGGAGTCGCACCGGCCTCGGTCTGTCCATCGTTTACGGCATCGTGAAGCAGAATGGAGGTGTGGTTCGAGTGTCCAGCGAGCCGGGACACGGCACCACAGTGAAGATCTTCTTCCCC
>JBJMPB010000652.1:0-3585 GCA_045803455.1 Gemmatimonadales bacterium
TCTAATGAACCGTCGGCGGAAAGCCAGAGCGCCGATCTGGGGGTCATGTGACGCCCATCCTCAAGGGATTTCTGCTGGTCAGTATCATCAAGATGCTGCTGGTGTTTACGGTGATCATGGTGGGCGTTGCACTGCTCACCCTGATGGAGCGAAAGGTCAGCGCCTGGATGCAGAACCGGCGCGGCCCCAATCGGGTGGGGCCGGCGGGCCTGCTGCAGCCCGCGGCGGATGGGCTCAAGAACATCCTCAAGGAGGAGACTTTCCCGGCCCTGGCCAACCGCTGGCTGTTCCTGCTGGCGCCGGCGTTTTCATTTATACCAGCACTCCTGCTTTCAGCGGTGATTCCTTTCGGAGCACCGCTGCCGCTCAGCTTCGACTTTACCCTTGGCCCATTGGGTCGCTTCGTGCACCACGGCACCATGCCGATGGTCGTGGCCGATCTCCCGATCGGCTTTCTCTTTGTGCTGGCCATCAGCTCGATGGGAGTCTACGGGATTGCATTGGCCGGGTGGTCATCGAACAGCAAGTACGCCCTGCTGGGGGGACTCCGGGCCGCTGCCCAGATGGTCTCCTATGAGGTCCCGATGGGCCTGAGCCTCATTCCGGTGCTCCTGCTCTCCGGCAACGTCAGCCTTTCGGCGATCATTCATGAACAGCAGCTGGGACTCTGGTACGTGCTCCCGCTCTTTCTCTCGTTTTTCATCTTCCTGATTTCCGGATTCGCGGAAACCAACCGGCTGCCGTTCGACCTGCCAGAGGCGGAATCCGAGCTGATCGCGGGCTATCACACCGAATACAGCGCTATGAAGTTCTCCTTTTTCTTCATCGCCGAGTACGCCAACGTGGTCACCGTGTGCGCCATGGTAACCACCCTGTTCTTCGGCGGGTGGGACATTCCCTTCACCCACTGGGACGAGTCGGGCGGAGTGCTGCAGACCATTGCTACTGCCGGCTTCTTCTTCCTTAAGGTGATGTTCTGGATCTTCTTCGTGATGTGGATCCGGTGGACACTCCCGCGTTTCCGCTACGACCAGCTGATGGCGCTGGGCTGGAAGGTTCTCCTCCCGCTGGCTCTGGGGTACATCATGGTGATGTCTGTGGCGATGTACGTCACTGAGCAGGTGATCGGACTCACCGATCCAATGACCCGGCTGCTGGCCTTGTTCGGGCTCAACGTGGTGATCGCCATTCTGGTGTTCGGAATCCTGGACCGCGGGGTGTTCGTGCGGGGGTCGGCGCGCCAGCGTCGCGCCCTCGATGCGCCGGCGCGGCGCGCTCCGGCGGTGACCTGATGGCCATTGGCGTCAAGGTTCTCCAGCGGCCCGCCAGTGAGGTCAGCTACGTGCGGGCGACGCTGAAGGGCATGGCTCTCACCTTCAAGCACATGTTCGAGAAGAAGGTGACCATGCAATATCCGGAGGAGAAGAGCACCGACAGCGAGCACGGCGGCGGACGCTGGAGCATCAGCCCGCGCTGGCGGGGCACTCACCGCATGCTCACCGACGAGCAGGGGCGCTCCAAGTGCGTCGCCTGCGGCCTCTGTCCCCAGGTCTGTCCGGCCAACTGCATCAAGCTGGTACCGGGCGAAGACGAGCAGGGAAACCGCTATCCCCTCATTTACGAGATCGACGAGTTTCGCTGCATCTTCTGTGGTTATTGCCAGGAGGTCTGCCCCGAAGAGGCTATCCACGTTGGGGTGCACTATGAGAACTCGGAATACACCCGCGGACGCTTTGTGTATGACCTGGAGCGGCTCTCCTCTCAGACCCATACGGTGTCCACGCTGTGGGATCCCACCGACCCGGCAGGTGAGTAAGTGACCGAGGTCGTGTTCTACGTCTTTGCCGTAGCAGCTGTCATCTCGGCCACTCTCTGCATCCTCCAGCGGAATCCGGTTTCCGCGGCGCTGTGGCTGGTCTCTACCATGTTTTCTCTGGCGGCCATTTACGTCCTGCTGAATGCGCAGTTCATTGCCGCGATTCAGGTGCTGGTCTACGCCGGAGCCGTCATGGTGTTGTTTCTGTTCGTCATCATGCTGCTGAACCTGGGCCATGCCGAGCCGGACATGAGAGGCCCCTCCACTATCGCGGCTACTCTGGTGATCGTCGGCCTTCTGGCGATCGAGCTGTTTGCGCTGCTCCAGTACAATCCCCGAAGACTGGCATCCGAATTCTCCCAGTGGCCCGCGTTCTCCGATCCGGCCACTGTTTTCGTGGCGGGCCAGCTGAGCCAGCAGGAGAGCGCAGCCCGGGGGGTGGTGGGAGCCGTCGCCGCTCCCCTGTTTCAGGTATATCTGATTCCCTTTGAGATCACCTCGATTCTCCTCCTCGTGGCGATCATCGGGGCGGTCGTGCTCGCCAAGAGGAAGGTCTGATGTTCCTCGGCCAGGCGCTCGGACTCTCGGCGGTGCTCTTCAGCCTCGGCGTCGCCGGTGTGCTGTTGCGGCGGAACGCCATCGTGCTCTTCATGTGCATCGAATTGATGCTGAATGCGGTAAATCTCAGCTTCGTGGCGCTGGCCCAGCTGCACGGCGCCAGCGGTTACGTAATGGTTTTCTTCGTGATGACGGTGGCGGCCGCCGAGGCCGCGGTCGGGCTGGCCATCATCATCGGCATTTTTCGGCATAAGCAGACAGTCGATCTGGGCAACATCAACCTGCTCCGGGGCTGATTTCCTGAACCTTCGGGGAGTATGAGCGCACACTGGGTCTGGCTCGCAGTCGCGTTTCCGCTGCTTGGGTTCCTGATCAACGGCGGGCTCTCGCTGCGCCGACCGCAGGCCAAGGACATGGTGTCGGTGGTGGGCGTCGGGGTTCTGGCGGCTTCCTTCCTGGTTTCTGCGGCGCTGTTCCTCCAGCTGCGAGTGCATCCGCCGCACCAACCGATCCTGGTCGATCTCTGGCGCTGGCTCCCGGTCGGATCACTGCAGATCGACATGGGATTTCAGCTGGACCAGCTCTCAGCGGTCATGCTGCTGATCGTCACGGGGGTGGGGAGCCTCATCCATCTGTTCAGCGTCGGATACATGAAGGAAGATCCGGGTTACGCCCGGTACTTCGCCTACCTGAACCTCTTCGTGGTGTTCATGCTGGTGCTGGTGCTGGGGTCCAGCTTCCCGGTGATGTTCATCGGGTGGGAGGGCGTGGGCCTCTGCTCGTATCTGCTGATCGGGTTCTGGTTCAGCGACAAGGTCAACGCCGACGCCGGGAAGAAGGCGTTCATCGTCAACCGAATCGGCGATTTCGGGTTCCTGGTGGCGATGTTCATGATCTGGCACTCGCTGGGGACGCTTACCTTCACCGGCATGGTTGCCAAGGCGCCCGCCATCCTCCCGGCTGGAAGTGCCACCGTCACCGCCATCACCCTCTTTCTATTCCTTGGCTGCACCGGAAAGTCGGCGCAGATCCCGCTGTACACCTGGCTGCCCGACGCCATGGCCGGCCCCACGCCGGTGTCCGCGCTGAACCACGCCGCCACCATGGTAACGGCCGGAGAGGATCTCGTTATCCGAACCAACGTGCAGTTCGCCAAGGCGCCGCTTTCGAGCACGGACGTGGCCGGTCTCGGAGCGCACACCGCGCTGTTT
>JBJMPB010000016.1:0-4399 GCA_045803455.1 Gemmatimonadales bacterium
ACGGACGGCTGGACGCGGCGGTAAACAATGCCGCCACCCTGGATGGCGTTTTCGCCCTGACCGCCGACTTCACGCCAGAGCAGTTCGACCAAGCATTGACCCTGAATCTGAAGAGCGTCTGGCTCTGCATGGCGCAGGAGATCCGGCGCATGCTGGAACAGTCCCCGGCGGGCGGCGCCATCGTAAATACCTCCTCGGTAAATGGTCTTGGCGGGGCCGCGGGAGGGTCGCTCTATTCCGCAGCGAAAGCCGGAATTCTGGCGCTCACCAAATCGGCGGCTCAGGAGTACGCGACCAAAGGCGTACGGGTGAATGCCCTCGTTGCAGGCGCTTTCCGGACGCCTATGCTCGAAGGCGTATTCACTGCGGCCGGCGGTGACACGGAGGAGGGCCGGGCATCGGTCGAGCAGCAATACACCAACCTGATCCCCA
The DNA here is from genome assembly GCA_045803455.1 of Gemmatimonadales bacterium. Taxonomy (GTDB): domain Bacteria; phylum Gemmatimonadota; class Gemmatimonadetes; order Gemmatimonadales; family GWC2-71-9; genus CAVVWJ01. The sequence continues at coordinate 433 of JBJMPB010000016.1, forward strand.
TGCGACGCATAGGCCGACCGGAAGAGGCCGCCGCCGTAGCGTTGTGGCTCTGCTCCGATGCCTCGTCCTATGTTACCGGCCACTCCATGATCGTGGACGGTGGCATGTCGGCGGGAACCAGGTAGTGCCACCTCGGCGGCCGGTGATTGGCGTTATGGGTGCCGGCGAGGCGAGCAGCCAGAGCCTTGCCTCCGCGCGGGAGCTCGGCACGCTCCTGGCTCGGCGCGGGTGGATCGTGCTCACGGGAGGACGGCCGGAAGGCGTCATGGCCGCCGCATCTGCCGGGGCGAAGCAGGTGCCCGGCAGCTTGACCCTCGGTATCCTGCCGGGCACCGCCGGAGGAACCGGTCCCGATGTAGACATCGCCGTCTTCACGGGAATGGGTGAGGCTCGGAACATGATCAACGTGTTGACCAGCGACGTGGTGATAGCGTGTGGGGTGGAGGGTGCCGGCACGGTGTCCGAGGTGGCGCTGGCGCTAAAGGCGGAGAAGCCGGTAATTCTGCTGGCGGCTGGTTCCGCGGCCCGCGAACTGTTCGGCGGAATGGGGGGCCGATTGCTCACTGCTGCAACCGCCGAAGAGGCGGTGCACCTTATTGAAGCTCAGCTGAGAATAGCTCCCTGGCGTGGCGGTCCAGACCTTCCTTAGCCGGAGTACATCAATGTTCGTCTGTCAGTGGCATCTCGACATTCTCTACGGGAAGCAGGCGGATGCAGTTCGAGTGATGCGGGCGTGGGGTCAGGAGAAGTTCGCCGGCTCGGAGTTCAAGCGGGCAAAAGGCACCAGGCTCCTGGCTGGAATGGTTGGCCCATCCGCATCTCACCTGGTCGACGAGTACTGGTTCGAGACGCTGGCTGATTTTGAACTGGCCTTAGCGGGTATGTCGGCCCCCCAGTTCCGAGGTCACTCGGATGCGCTCGCGCCGTTCGTGGTTCCGGGGTCTCAACATTGGGTGGTCTACCGGGTGCTCGAGCCCTCCTGATGCGGAACTACGTCATAACCCAATGCCCAGTCCGAAGAGCACGGCCAGGGTGTGCGCTCGCTGGCCTTCAACACCGTATGCCTCGGCGTCATCCACACTCTGGAATGATGCGTAGTAATCCTTGAGCAGACCCTGAAGGGTGAACCGCTCGCCCAGATTGGCGATCAAGCCCACTCCCCCTGAAAAGGTGATGTTGAAGGCACTCCCCGAAAACAGCGGATTGTCTACCGAATAGTGGATGGCTCCGGCGCCCAACTGAGCAAAGGCGGAGAGCGGGCTCGAGCTGGCCAGCTTCGCCTGGCCCCTCGCTCCGATGTCATAGAACCAGAGGCTGGCTCCCTCGACGGTTACCCTGCCCAGTAGGGGAATTTCGTCGAAGCTCCAGTTCGAGCTCGCGTGCAGCACGGAGCCGAGCACGCTCACGCCTTTCCAGACCCGGACCGAAAGCTCTCCCCCGTATCCCGTGGCAGTCTGATTGGAGAACGTCACTCCGGCCGGCCCGGTGAAATAGTCACCAAAGGCAAGGCGGCCGGCGATAGGGGTGATGGTTACTGGGGGTGAAGTCGAGGTGGACTGGGAGGCAACCCTGCTCAGCGGGGTTACCAGGAGCAGCAGCAGCAGCGACGGAACCTGACCCGACACCAAACCCCCGATGATGGAATCCTCATTTACCCTAGCGATGCGCAGCAACGCTCGAGGTGAGGTCGGTCACGGGGCGACTACATAGGCCTCCATGGCGAAATATTCGGCCAGGCCCAGCCGGTCCAGCTCCGCCGCCGTGTTCTTGTTCCGGGCTTCGACCCTCTGCCAGAACTCCCGTTCGTCCGGTCCGGGAAAGGGTGCGGTGTCCTTTTGGGATTGATGCTTGAAGATTGCCTGAACCTTGAGCCGCAGCTCCTCCTGGGAGAGTGGTACCAGCCAGGTTGCTTCGGTGACCGACCACTCCTGCCAGGCTCCCCGATAGAGCCACACTTCGGGCCGTTTACCGCCACCCTGGACATAGAGCTCCAGCGCACGCTCGACCGCCTCTTTGCAGAGCCGGTGGGTTCCGTGAGGGTCGGAGAGATCTCCCGCCACGAAGACCAGCTCGGGCCGAATCTCCTCCAGCAGGTTCCGCACGATGCTGATGTCTCCGGGGCCAATCGGATCCTTCTTCACCTTGCCGGTCTGATAAAAGGGCAGGTCCAGAAAGCGGGCTGCATGATCCTCCAGACCGAGGGTGCGGATCCCGGCCACCGCCTCAGACTCTCGAATCAAGCGCTTGGCGTCCTGCACCTCGGGAATGTCCACGTCGCCGGGGCGCTTCCCTGCGAGAAAATTGGCGATCCGGCGCTCCAGCTCCAGTGCGGCGGCTTCGGGCAGGTGCCGCTCACCGGCCAGACGCCGGATGAAGTCCAGATGGCGCCGAACGTCGTGGTCGAACACCGCCAGGTTGCCGCTGGTCATGTATGCCACAGTCAGCTGGTTCCCGTTGACTGCAAGCTTGTGAAGAATGCCTCCCATGGAGATCACATCATCGTCGGGATGGGGGGAAAAACAGATGATGCGGCTCTGGCGAGGGAGCTTGGAGCGACCCCGGATCTTAGCTCCGAGGGCGTTGAATACTTCGCCATTCAACGCACCGGGCGAGCCGTAGCGGGCCACCAGGGACGACAGATGGTGCTCGGCATAGTCCCGCTGCGTCAGCTTCAGGATGGCCTTTCCGGTCTGATGCGACAGCCACACAACCGCCCGGATGACCCTGGCCGCCGTCCATTCGGCCGGGCCCAGCAGCCAGGGTGTCGCCACCCGGGTGAGCTCGGCCGCCGCGGCGCGATCGAGGTAGCAGGTAGTATTCCCGTGATTCTGGAGGAAAGTGGCGGCCACCTCATGGTCCACTTCTCCCTCAACCGCCCGGCGCACGATCGCGGCCTTGTGCTCACCAGTGGCAAGAATCAGGATCTCCCGTGCTTCGAAGATCGTCTCGACGCCCATGGTCAGGGCTTCTCGAGGTACGTTCTCCTCGCCGAAGAAATCAGCTGCCGTGTCTTTCCGGGTTACCAGGTCCAGGGTCACCAGCCTGGTCCGGCTCTCCGCACCAGAGCCGGGCTCATTGAAGCCGATGTGACCAGTCCGGCCGATCCCCAGAAGCTGCAGATCGATCCCTCCGGCCGTCCTGATCTTCTCTTCGTAGCAACGGCATTCATCTTCTATAGCGTCCCGCGGCACGTTCCCCCGCGGCAGGTGAACGTTGTGGGGCAGGATATCGAGGTGGGCGAAAAGATTTTCCCACATGAACCGGTGATAGGAATGAATGCTGCCCGGCTCCATGGGGTAGTACTCGTCCAGGTTGAAGGTGACGACATCCGCAAAGCTCAAACTTTCCTGCTGGTGCATCCGAATGAGCTCGCGGTAGACTCCTACGGGGGTCGATCCGGTCGCCAATCCGAGAACGGTGCAGGCTCCCGCCCGGCGCCGGGCCTGAATAAGATCGGCAATCCGGCGGGCAACGAGCAGCCCAACCTCATCATGATCGTCCACGATGACGGTGCGGATGCGTTCGCGGGCTGTTCCGGGCTCCGGACGGGGTGAGGTCATCGATTAAAGTATCGTTAGAGGAACGGTCCAGCCTTAGCCCGCCGTTCCCCTGGTGACGGTTGAAGCGTAAAATGAACCTGCCCTGATCAGTGAGGCCTAGTGGAACCGGAGCCGAATCTGCATACCGCGGAAGATGCGTCACCCCGAGAGCTGTGGCGGGCCAGCTGGAAGCTCCTTCTGATGCTGGTGGCGCTGGCCCTCCTGGTGGTACCCCTGCTGCGGGAGCTTCCGCTGGGGCATGGAAGTCGAACCGGGTTGCTGGCCTGGATGCTGGTGGCCCTGGCCCTCTACTGGCTCTACGCAGGCATGGGATACCGGCCGCTTCTGTTGCTGCAACTACTCCTGTTCTCCGGAGCTGCCGCCTTTTTTACTGCCAGAATCCTGCTCGGGGTCATGGACGTGAGCGA
>JBJMPB010000058.1:0-2666 GCA_045803455.1 Gemmatimonadales bacterium
GTGACAATGCAGCCGTCCGGCAGACGCTCGGATAGCTCCAACGCGACGCGCTGAGGGTTGATCGGGGTCGCGGGCTGCATGGCGCTGCGCCCGGCTTCATCCCAGGACTCCGTGACGTGCTCCTCAACTTTCTGCCGCCACGACCGGTCCGACTTTGGATGAAGGAACGGGAGGAGAGCCCGCAAGGTCGCGGCGGCATCGCCGACCAGGTTGACCTCCATCGGGTAGCGAAGGCCGAGCATGCCGGGATTGATGTCGATCTGCACGCCGCGAGCCTGGCCTTTTTTGGGCAGGAACTCGGCATAGGGGAAGCCCGAACCAACCATCAGCAAGGTGTCGCACCCCTGCATAAGCTCCCAGCTCGCCTTCGTGCCGAGCAACCCGATCGAGCCTGTGCAGAAGGGAATGTCGTCCGGCACCACGGCCTTGCCGAGCAGAGCTTTGGCAACACCAGCTCCAAGCCGCTCGGCGGCATCAATCACCTCGTCCGTTGCATCGAGGGCTCCGGCACCAACGAGCATGGCCACTTTCTGGCCCGCATTCAGCACCTCCGCCGCCCGAACGAGCGCGGCCTCATCCGGCACGGCGGCTGTTGGTTCAAGGCCCACACCGGAGTGGGTCATCCCGTGCTCGTCAGAGGGCTGCTCCATGGCCTCCATTTGCAGGTCGTTGGGCAAAATCACGCAGGTGACGCGACGCTCGGCTTTGGCGATGCGGTAGGCCCGGTCAATAAGGTGGCGGACCTGGGCTGGAGTGGAGGCGGTTTGCACGTAGGCGCCTGCCACATCCTTGAACAAGGACTGCAGGTCGAGGTCTTGCTGATAGTGCGAGCCGACCGCCGTGCGAGCCTGTTGGCCCACAATTGCGAGGACGGGTTGATGATCGAGCGCCGCGTCATAGAGGCCGTTTAGGAGATGGACCGCTCCGGGCCCGGATGTCGCAAGGCAGACTCCGACTTCACCGGCGAACTTGGCTGTCGCACAGGCCATGAGGGCAGCCATCTCTTCATGGCGGACCTGCACGAAGTCGATGGCGCCTTCTGTTCGATTCAGTGCCGCCATGAGGCCGCCGATGCCGTCTCCGGGATAGCCGAACACCCGCCGCACGCCCCAGGCGTGGAGGCGCATCCAGAGGAAATCCGCAACGGTTTGGGACATGGCCATCTCCCTTGGCTGGGGAACAACGTTCAAGCAGATCCGATGTTGCTGTGCGCTCCTTGGGCGACGGACGGGCGACGGACTTCCGACGTTCGAGAATGGGATCACTTGCGATACAGTGGTGCGCAAGGCTCGCCTTCATCCGCTCCTAACACTCTTGTCAAAAGCGCGACCCTCTCATTCGGGACAGCTACCGCACGCGCGGGCATCGGAACTGGCCTTCTCCGTGGTAGTTTCCCGGCATGCATGGTCGGATGCTTCCTCCCATCCCACTCATCGACGCACGATCTGACCCGCTGGCTACGGCCGATCCAGCTGCCGTCCGCGCGCTTCGGGATGCCGTCTTCGCCTCGCTCAGCTCAGTCGTGATCCCCGCGCTGCCCGTGGCGGATCGGGTTGCACGCCGGTGGCTTGCTCGGAGCCCGTCACCCTACTTGGGAGAACTTGATGCGATCGCGGCGCACACCCGCATATTCGGCATTTACGCCATCAACCTATCCTACGAGTACAGCTGTACAACACTGGCTCGCGCCGATGCGCCGGGTCTCACGCCAACGCTGCGCCGCACCCTCGATTGGCCCTTCCTGGGTCTCGGCCGAGCCATCATTGTGGCGCACCGCTCCGGACCTGCCGGGGAGTTCTATGACGCGACTTGGCCCGGAGCGGTTGGAACGCTCACGGCCGTAGCACCCGGCCGGTTCGCGGCTGCAATCAACCAGGCCCCACTGCTGCGCCGCACCCGCACGAACATGCTGCGGCCAGTTGACTACGCCCGCAACCTGGTGCGGACACTCTCGCGTGAGCGGGGTATGCCACCCCTCCACCTTCTGCGGCATGTCTTCGAGACCGCCACCAGCTTTGCGCAGGCTCTGGAGTTGCTCAAGACCGTCGAGCTTGCTCGTCCCGTGCTCTTCACCCTTGTCGGATGCGCCTCGGACGAAATTGCCGTCATTGAGCGTCGCGAGCGCGACGCAACGGTCCATCTTGGCCCGGGTTCTGTGGCAAACGACTGGCGCGAGCCTCAAGGTGGGTGGGAGCCGCGTCCCTGCGCGCTGCCAGACCGCCGGCTCAATAGTGTGACGCGTTGCGCAGCAATCGAGCGGGCGGTTGTAGGCTCACCGGAGCCGTTCAGCTGGGTCATTCCGCCGGTGCGCAATTGGAACACCCGGCTAGCTATCGAGATGAACGCCGGCGAGGGCTGGATCCGGGTGCTCGGGTTTGAGCCCTGCACTGATGTGGATGCTGCGCCGGCAACATTGCCGTTTGATGCTCAGACCGCGAGTGTTCGGGAGCCGGCGCAGGCTTGATGCCGAGTTCTTGCGCTACGATGCACCAGGAACTGACGGAGACCCGGAATGGAGAAACGTCGATTGGGGCAATCGGACCTGATGGTCTCACCCTTGTGCCTCGGCGGGAATGTTTTTGGCTGGACGGCCGATGAAGCGACCTCGTTCAAGATCCTGGACGGCTTCGTGGATGCGGGCCTGAACTTCATCGACACGGCGGACG
>JBJMPB010000061.1:0-6563 GCA_045803455.1 Gemmatimonadales bacterium
TCCAGCCACACCTGGCCAGCGGGACTGGACAGTCCGGCTTCGAAGGGCGGCTTCAGCGCAGCAAAGGGAAGGTCCTGCGCGGTACGCCTGAGCTCCGCCGGGAATTTCCGGAGAAAGAGCTCCCGGTCATATCGAGTGACCTCCAGAACCCGATCGGGCAGTGCTGCGCCCTTCGACCATTTCCCTTCGGGCGAGCGCCAATCCACCCGATTGTCGTAGACTCGAGCCACCCACAGTGATCCATCGGGCAAGATGCCCCAACGATCCACCCCGCTGAATACCCGACGCTCGAATCGACGTCCGGCGTCACCGATTACCTCGGCAATGTCGAGAGGCGCCAGCCGAGCGATGGTGTCGATCCGGGCCAGCTGCGAATCGGCTAGGACCACCGCGGCGGAATCACGATTGCCGCTGCCGTCCGGTCCTGGCGCAGGATACAGGTCGAGGTAGTACCGGCCGGCTGCATCGCGGGACCGGGGCAGCGCGCCGCGGGTGATGGCGGGGGCCGGGATGGTCCGGGCAAGGTGTCCGGGCGGTGCCCACAACGTGAGCCGTCGGAGGCCCCAGTCTCCCACGAAGAGCGTCTCCTGGGCAACGAAAATGGTTGCCGGATTGCGCAGGTCCTTCGAGGAGCGCCCACCCAGAGGAGTAGCAGTGTGCCGAGCGGGATCGACGATCGCGACAACTTCCTCGGCCGGCGAGATGGCGGCCCAGCGGGTGCCCCCCAACCAGGATGCTTCGGTAATGTCTCCGTAGGGTGCCAGCACCGTGTCACCGGTTGCGGTGAGCTCGACGACCGGCGCCTTGGGCTGGGAAGCTCCGCATCCCGCGAGCAGGGCTGCGAACAGGAAGGTGATGGCAGAGACCAATTTTGGAAACATGCAGGAAAGGTAATGGCCTGCATGCCGGTTCTTTACTCTAGGGATTCCACCAGTAGGAGATTTTCACCAGGAAGATGTTATCGCCCGGAGTTGAGGCGAGCCGTCCCAGCGCCGAGCCGTTGGAGAAGCTGCCGATGCTCTCGCTGTCGGACCGATTCTGGGTCCAGACCAGGAACAGGGTTGAGCCGGGCGAGTACTCCCAGCGGAGCACCGCATTTCCTCGGAGAGATACCAGGGAGAAATTTGGGTCATCGATCTCCTGCTGGGCCGCTGGGCCGGTCCCATCGGGATCGATGGCGAGCCGGTCGGGATCGTTGGTGTCAACCGGGTCGGGGTAGGGGTTGAATTCGTAACTGCGGGGCCGGGCCAGCTCCTTGAACCCGGTGTATCGGCCAGAGGAGGCCAGAGGTTGGGCGTAGACCTCGAGGCTCAGCTTTGGAGTGAAGATCCAGTTCAGCCTTACGCTCGCGGAAACGGTGGTCTGGTCCAGCGTGGCGAAGACGTAGCGGTGACCATAGGTGGAGGCAGCCAGTGCGTCATCGAAGGTGTCGACGTACTGAGACGAGGTGCCGATTCGCTCGATTTGAGGCTCCACGCGAAACGAGAGGCGTGCCCCGGGCTTCCACTCCAGGGCGGCCCTCGCGCTCCAACTCTGCTCCCAATCCTTCTGGTAATGGTTGCCGTGCAGCCCGAAACCGTAGATCCATCGTTTGTTCGGATCGGAGTCCATCTGGAAGTCCCACTCCACTCCAGGCTGATTGATCATGAGTGGGCCGCCACGGGTCCGGCGATCGCTCACTGTGCTCGGGTTGTAGGCCACGAACCAGCGCCCGCTCGAGTAATTCCGCATTTCGTAGAGTCCCGTCAAAAAAAGCCCGGTCCACGTCACGTCGCCGCCGTAGTTGTAGCTCCGGAACCCAGCGAGGTTAAGCCGCCAGCTCCGCAGGAGTCGCCCGGGCCGAGTCCACTTATGCCCGAACATGATGTGGCTGTTGATCTGATCGCTGCGGAACTGGAAACCGAGGTCGTTCACATCGAATTTCGGATCGATGATTCCCAGGGCTGAGTTGAACATCCAGTTGCCCTTCTGCTTGTTGAGCGACACTCGGGCACCAAAACCGCCTAGAGAAGTCGCACCGGAATCAACGCCGAGGTACGGCGCATCGGGGCGCTGGAAGTAGTGTACCGAGCTTTCCTGGAGGTTCTGCATGCGCTCTGGCGTGCCATGGGAGCGGCTCGCTCCGGCCCAACCGCTGATCACCCACATACCACTGCGGTCCAGGGTAGTCCAGCCATCCATTCCCAGCCCAGTAGCGGTGGAGCTCAGCTCCGCGGGCAAATTGGCCTCATCGAATGAGCGGGCGGTAAGGGTGCCGATGAAACCGAGCCCGTGGCGCCCTCCCTGCATTTCCTTCTGCGCGCGATATACGCCGTAATACGTGAGCGGCTCCACCTCCTGCTGCCAGTGGTGCTGATCGAGCGCAAACTGACCATGCTCGCGGCTGGTGAACGCGCTGAGCGCACCCAAACTCCAAGTGCCCACCTTTCCCGAGAGCTTGGCGGCACCCAGGATGTTGCTGCCTGACGGCACCTCCGAATAGTCGTAGTCGTCAGGCAGCTCGCCCTGGGGTGCTCGGCCAATTCTCCGGGTATAGAGAAAGCTCGGGTTAGCCCAGTTGAAGCCCCAGAAGTCGTTGGCTCCGCCCTCGCCAAAGTTGAAAATGCTCGCGCCTTCCACGAAGAACGGCCGGCGCTCGTCAAAAAACGTCTCCACATCGCTGAGATTGACTACCGCCGGATCGACCTCGACCTGGCCGAAGTCGGGGTTCACCGTGGCGTCCAGGGTCAGGTTGCTGCCGATGCCAAGCTTGAAGTCGCCTCCCATGCCAGCGCCGAGATGGGAGCCATCATTGAAGGGGTCCTGCGCCTCATGGTTCAAGTATTCGGCGCGAGTGGTGACGTAGGGGAGAACCTCCATGCGGCGCGGAGGAGATACCTGTTCGATGCCGGCCAGCTCCACGAAACGGGAAACGAATCCACTTCCGTTGCTCGGTGTGGGCACCAGGTAATCGCGCTCGTTGCGACGGGCAATTTCCCGCTTGAAGTTGATGCCCCATTGGGTTTTTTGGCGCTCGAACCGGAGCTGGGAGTAGGGAATGCGGAGCTCGGCGGTCCATCCCAATGAGTCGCGGGCGACTTTGCCGTCCCAGACACCATCCCAGGTGTCGCTGTCCCAGTCATCGTTGAACAACGTACCATCGTACAGGGTGCCGGCGGCGTTGATGCCGAAGTAGAAGCCGGTCCGGCGGTCGCGGTAGCAATCGAGGAAGACGAGAAAGCGGTCTGAGTTGGTAATCCGGTCTCGGCGGGCCAGCTGAGCGCGAATGCTGTCGGGCCTGCTGTCGTGCAATCGAGCGCCGATATACAGCGCGCCGTCATCGTAGAGCACTCGCACTTCGGTTGACTCGGTGGCGGGAGCTCCCTCGTCAGGCTCCCGCTGGATGAAGCCGGAGATCGGGGGAGCGTCTGCCCACACGGCTTCCGCCAGCTGACCATCAAGAGTGATTTCGCCGGAAGCCCGCGCCGCGTGCACCTTCATGGTGATACCCTGGGGCAGGGTATCGGTCTGCCGGCCACCCGGGCCGGACAGGGCAAGGTACAGCGCCAATGCAATTGCGGGATCTGCCACTAAACCTCCGTCGAGCAAGCCAGTGCCGATGCGCGAGGCTTAGACGGAGGATCCGTTCAAAAGGTTGGCCTTACCGCAGAATTTCCTCAAAAAGATCGACGGCTCGGGGATCGTTGCTCTGGCCCAGCCAGAACAACGCCGACTTTCTGAGCTCCGGGTCCCGATTCGTTCGAGCGATGCGAATGAGCGCCGGGACCGCGTCCTCGGAGCTGCGCTGCGACAGGGCAAAAACCGCTTGCTTCCGCACTTCTCGCTCGGTACCCATGTCGCCGACAATGGAGTCGAGGGCGCCGTCTACCGCCGCTCCTGCGGCCTGGCCTAACCAGAACACGGCGCTCCGGCGCCGCTCCATCGGGAGCCGAGACGAGCGTGCCAGCTGAAGGAGCGAAGGCCAGATAGTGATGCTGTCGGCCAGGGTGGCGGGCAGCACTGGATCCCCACTCAGATCGGTGCGGCTCCAGGCGAGATGGAGGAAGTACGCGGCGGCTTTTCGCGGGCCGACGGTGCCGAGATCTTTGGCGGCCGGCGCATTGCGCCAGTGGCCGCCGACAAAGGTTCGCAGGGCGATTACCTGGTGATTGCGGAGCGTGAGACTCACCCGGACCGGCTGGCTCTCACATTCCACTTCCCAGTCTTCGCTGTCCTGGATGTTGATGTTCTGATCTCCGTCGCCGCACACTCCTGGCCGAGCCGCAAAGCTCAAGCGGACTTTCCCGCTCTCGACCGCGGCTATCCGTTGCTCCAGGGTCTGGGGCCACCCCGTTGCGGGCAGCGTCGCGGCAGTGCTCAGTAGGAGATAGAATCGGAGCATTCAGTCTAGGGCTGATCGATGATGTCCTGGATAGCCTGAACCGCGCGAGCCTGGTCGGACTGCCCCAGCCAGAAGAGCGCGCGTTTCCGGAGCTCAGGGCTGGGATCCTTCTTGGCGATCTCGATCAGCTTGTCGAGCGCTGCAGGCTCGTCCCGCTGGGAGTACACGAACACCAGCTGCTCCCGCATTTCCCGGTCGCTCACGTTGGCGTAGAGCCGGGTCAACTCCTCAATCGACACACCGCCCTGGCCTGCCCAGAAGAGTGCCTGCTTTCGCATCTCCAGCTTTTCCGAAGTATCGCGGGCGATGCCGAGCAGCCATCGGCCATTTTCCTCCCCACCCAGCTGGGAAAGCGAGAAGAGAACCTTCTTCTTGAGCTCTTCACCGGTAAGCCGGCCATACAGCGCACGGAGAAAGGTCGCGTTTTCCGCCGTTTGACGTTGCCCTAGCCAGAAGATGGCCCGCTCGCGCATCGGCTCGGGAACCTCCTTCCGCTCCGCGTACGTGCGCAGCGCCTGTTGGGCGTGGGGACTGTCGTGCTGGGACAGGGCGAACACTGCCCGCTCCTGGATCTCCTCGTCGTTGGAGAACCGGAGGATTGAGTCCAAAGCCCCGACCGCCCGCTCGGTGCCGACCTGAGACAGCCAGAATACGGCCTGACGGCGCACTTCCGGATCCGGGTCGCTGCGAACCGACGCCAGCAGGATGTCCTCGGTTCCCGGCTCATTCTGTTGGGCCACCAGGAAAACGGCTTTCCGCCGAATGCAGGCGCTGGCGGTATCGCGCTTCGCGAGCACCCGGCGCAGGATGGGGCGCGCCCGAGCGGCATCCATTTGTTGGAGCGCGTTCAGCGCCGCCACCTTCATGTCGTCATCCTGGCTGGCGCATTGGCTCGATGAGCTCGACCGGGACGAGCTGCTCGATCGCGACGAGCTGCTCGAGTACGGCGTCGGCGGCGTTGGGGGCGTGGGCGGCGTGGGCGGCGTCGGTGGTGTAGGCGGGGTTGGCGGGGTTGGCGGCGTCGGGGGTGAGGGCGGCGCAATGCTGGTGGCAGCCTCAGAAATCTCGGCTGCCGCCTCACTATCGCCGCGCCGCGCCAGCTCTCCGAGGACGCGGCTCTCCAGGGCAGCCGCATCGCCGTGGGTGGCCGCCTGGGGATACCGCTCCTTTTGGCGCCGCAGTGCCGCTAAAGCTGAGCGGAGATCGCGGTCCCCTCCAAGGCGATAGAGCGCGAAGGCCTGCCAGTAGAGCGCGTCCCCCGCATAACCGGAGCGGGCAAAACGATTGGGAATCTGAGAAAAGAGATTGGCAGCTGTCCGGAAGTCGCGCCGGCCGAGCGTCTCCCGAGCAAGGCGATAGAGGGAGTCCGCCGGATCGCCCTGCAGCCAGGCAACCGGTATGCGAGGAAAGACCGAGTCGCCCACGGCCGCCATATGGCTCACAGGAAAACCGGTGTCTCCAAGGGTTGGGGGATAGCCGCTGACAGCGGTGATCGCGGCGAGCGCCAGGCCGAACTGCAGGGAATACATCACAACTCTCCTTGTGTGGCACTCGTGCCGGCGGGCACGGCGGTTCGGAGCCGGGACAACACGCTGCTCTGCTCGAGCCCTTCCGTAATCAGCTGGAGATCACGGGATCTCGGCTGGGGGGACAGCTGGGCAATCTCCGCCAGAACCAGCTCCAGATCCTGCAACAGGAGCCGGGTCCGAGCATCATCAGCAGCCGGCGAGTCCAATAGCAGGCGGTTGCTTGCCAACAGCTGTCGAGCCGTGGCCGATGCGAGCCGCTCGTTTCCCTTTCCGCGCACGGACGCGCGGAACAAGGTGAGAAAGGCCTCGGATTGACTGAGGTGTTCGGTAGTAACCAACCGGTAGGCGGCCCCGCTCACCCGGGGCGCCGCGGACGAGGGCGCTGGAGCTGATGTCGCAACAGTTGCAGGGTGTTTTACGCTCATACGGCCGAGACCAATGCCCAACGCCAACACGGCGGCAATTCCGGCGGCCCAGGTCAGCGGGCGATTGGGACGGATGTTGGGAAGACGACGGAAGGGGACAACACGGAGAGGCTCTACCTCCTCGGTCTTCTCCGTCGGCGACGCCTGGTCCGCCTCCCGTGCCGCCACAATGCGTTGCCAAAGCTCCTCCCGGGGTGTTTCGGGAGGGTCATTGTATTCGCGAGCGGA
>JBJMPB010000154.1:0-9435 GCA_045803455.1 Gemmatimonadales bacterium
GCGAAGAGCTCCCGTCCGCGGGCGCAGACGGTTGCGGGTTATGACTTGACGTTCTCGCCGGTGAAGTCGGTGTCGACGTTGTGGGCGGTCGCCGAACCAGCGGTCGCGGCTGTAATCGAAAGGGCCCATCAGGCCGCGGTCAACGACGCTTTGGCGTTCATTGAGGAACATGCCTTGTTTACCCGGACCGGGCCGCAAGGGATCCGGCAGGTCAACGTCCGTGGCCTGGTCGCCGCTGTGTTCACCCACCGCGACAGCCGCGCCGGCGACCCGGATCTGCACACCCACGTCGCAGTGGCGAACAAGGTGCAGACCCTCGATGGGCGCTGGCTATCCATCGACGGAAGGGTGCTGTTCAAGGCCAAGGTTGCCGCCTCAGAGACCTACAACACCTCCCTGGAGCAGCACCTCCGCGACACGCTGGGGGTGCGGTTCGACGAACGGCCGGGCGCCGATCTGGGCAAGCGGCCGATCAGGGAAATTGTTGGTGTCGACCCCCGGTTGAACCAGCGGTGGTCGACCCGGCGGGCCCATATCAACCTCCGCCGTGGCGAGCTCGCCATCCAGTTCCAAGCCGAGCACGGCCGACCACCCACACCGGTCGAAGCGCTGCACCTGGCCCAGCAGGCAACGTTGCAGACCCGCGACGCCAAACACGAACCTCGATCACTCGCCGAGCAGCGCACCACCTGGATGAACGAAGCCTCAACGGTGCTCGGCGGCCGCAGCGCCGTCGCCTCAATGGTCGCGACGGCCTTTACCCCCGCCACAGAAACCCCGCGCATGGCCGACGCCCACTGGGTCGCACAAACCGCCGACCGGGTGCTGGCTGCCATGGAGCAGACCCGGTCGACCTGGCAGATGTGGCACGTCCGCGCCGAAGCCCAACGCCACATCCGCACGGCGGACATGGGTGCCGAGCAGGCAAAAACGCTGGTGGACCTCCTCGTTGATGAGGTCCTCCAGCACCGATCAGTAGCCCTGGCCACACCACCGGACGGCATCGAAGAACCGGGCGCGCTGCGGCGGGTCGACGGGTCGTCGGTTTACACCATCGCCGGCGCCGACCTCTACACCTCCCAACGCATCCTGGATGCCGAGCAACGCCTGGTCACCGTCGCCGGCATCCGCGACGGAACGGTCATCGACCGCAGCGTCGTCGATCTTGCCCTGCTTGAGATGGGGGCGAACGGCACGGCGCTGGATGCTGGGCAGGCTTCGCTGGTCCGGCAGATGTGCACCTCCGGTGCCCGGCTGCAGCTTGCGATCGCCCCCGCCGGTGCCGGGAAGACCACGGCCATGCGTGCCCTCACCCTGGCCTGGACCGAAGACGGCGGCCAGGTCATCGGCCTCGCCCCGTCCGCTGCCGCCGCAGGCGTGCTAGGTGAGCAAACCGGGATCCGCACCGACACTTTGGCCAAACTCACCTGGTCCCTTGATCATGGGGACCTGCCGGAGTGGGCGGCAGCGGTCGGACCGTCGACACTGGTGATCATCGACGAGGCGGGCATGGCCGACACCTTGTCCCTCGACACTGCGGTCCGGTTTGCCATCGACCACGGCGCGAGTGTCCGGCTGATCGGGGATGATCAACAACTCGCCGCGATCGGCGCCGGCGGCGTCCTCCGCGACATCACACATATCCACGGCGCGCTGCAGCTCACCGAGCTGTACCGCTTCACCAACCCGGCCGAAGCAGCAGCATCACTCGCCCTCCGCGAAGGCAAGCCAGAGGCACTCGACTTCTATCTCGATCATGGCCGCGTTCATGTCGGTGATCTCGCCACGATCACCGAAGATGCCTTCGTTGCCTGGATTTCCGACCGAGACGTCGGACTCGACGCGATCATGCTCGCCCCCGCTCGCCAGCTGGTCGCCGAACTCAACCGCCGCGCCCGCGAGCATCGCCTCGCCGGTGCCCCCGCCGGGCAAGAAGTACGTCTCGGGGACGGAAACCGGGCCAGCGTTGGCGATGTGATCATCACTCGTACGAACGATCGACGCCTCCGACTCTCGGCCACCGACTGGGTCAAGAACGGCGACCGCTGGACCATCACCCACGTCCACCGCAGCGGTGGGCTCACGGTCCGGCACAGCCGCAGCCAGCTCAAGTGCCAGCTCTCCGCGGATTACGTCACGACCTCAACCGGACTCGGTTACGCCACCACCATCCACGGCTGCCCAAGGCGTCTCCGCCGACACCATGCACGGCCTATCGACCGGGCAGGAGTCCCGGCAGCAGCTCTACACCATGCTCACCCGCGGCCGACACGCCAACCACATCTACCTCCAAGTCGTCGGCGACGGCGACCCCCACACCCTCATACGACCTGACACCATCTCCCCGCGTACCCCGACCGAGACGCTGCAGCAAATCCTCACCCGCGATGAAGCGCCGATTTCCGCCAGCACTCTGCTACGCGAACTCAACGACCCGGCGGCACGGCTTTTCCAGGCAGTCCAGCGCTACACCGACAGCCTCCACGTCGCAGCCGAACAGCTCCTCGGACACCAGACCGTCGCACAGCTCGACCAAGCCGACCACTACATCCCCGGACTCACCGCTGAACCGGCTTGGCCAACCCTCCGAGCTCACCTGTTCGCCGTTGCCGCCGAAACCGGCCAGCATCCACTCCGCCACCTGCTGGCAGCCGCCGCCGGACGCAACCTTGGAACCGCAGGCGACGTGGCGGCTGTGCTCGACTGGCGTCTCACAGCGCTGGCGCCTACCGACCCAGGTCCGCTGCCTTGGCTCCCAGGCGTCCCGTCAACCCTCCAAGCCGATTCTGTCTGGGGCGACTATCTCGCAAAGCGATCGGAACTGGTCGCTGACCTCGCCGACCTGGTCCAAGATCACCTCTGTCAAGCTGACGGCCGGCCAGCCTGGGCACCGCCGCGAACTCACCTGAGGACAGCACTTATCGGTGAGATCGCAGTGTGGCGGGCCGCGAAGGGCATCAATCCCCATGACCCCCGACCAACCGGAGAAGGCAGCCAGCTTGATACAGCCGCCGCCCTGTGGAAACAGCGACTCGACTGGCACCTCGCCCGTGCCACCGACTTATCCGACAACGAGACGTTCAACGAACGACAGGCAGCACACACCGCATTGAGTCGCTCCCGCCCCGACAGGCGACCGCACAACACACCCGTTGAGCGTCCGAACGGGCCAGCCGCGCCCAGCCGTTAACCTGCGTCGAGCTGCCTGCACAGGGGCAGCGGTTCACCCAATGCAGTGATGTCAGTCAGCCAGGATCTTCATGCCCAGGACGCGATCGACAAAGGTCGCGAGCTTGGACACCGTTTCTTTTCAAATCTGTGTAGACCAAACCAGTGTCAACCGGCGATCGAGCCAGCGCCTTGCGAGCGGACAACGCGTGCACAACTGAGTTTTAGAACCCAGCGGAAATGGCCCATGGGTCCGATCCGAGCGCAGTCGTTCAGGTCCGCGGTCGACAAGTCAGCGGCGCGACCCACCATCGGCTCGACACCTATCGAGCGGTATGGCCGCTGCGGCGGCCAGCCGCCCAGGTTGCGCCACAGCAGCAGGGAGCACAGCTCCGGACTGTCCTCGGAGTCCCAGGTAAACCGAAGCAGGTATTCGCCATCGACGACCGCGACCTCGTTGCATCCCGGCACCAGTGCGCAGATGGCTGTCCCGTCGTCAGGCCCCAGTGTGTCCAGTCCATCCGGCCATTCCCGCTCGGAGTCGTCGACATCGAGCAGGGATATCCGAGGCGAGCCAGGCATGGCTAGGCGGGCCGTTGAGCTCAAATCGAGCAGCGTGTGGAGCGCGTGCAGAAAGGCCGTTCCCGGTTGCCCCGTGATCTCGTAGTCGACGACGACGGGATTGTCACCGCTGATGCGCCGGCTGAGTCGACCCACCTGCGGTACGTCCACTGCGTTCTTGCTGCCGTCAGTCGACCAAGTCCTGGTCCAGGCGTCACCGTGGTCCGGCTTCCCTCGGACGGTCGGAAAGCACTCCTCCGCGCCACCAGCGTCCACGAACGCGTCACCGGGGACCACCCGCTTACGCGCAGAGGCACTCTCGGAATCGGGATTGGCCCATAACCATTCGCGTTCGAACGAACGGAGTGACTTCCAGCGGCCGCCCAACACCAGGTCGGTGCGTACCCTCAGCGGGATTGGCCGCCAGATGACGGCGTTCATTGGAGCGCGTCCAGGATGAGGACGTCCGCATCCGGAGCAAGGGTGAAGGGGACATCTAGACCTGTTGTCACCTCCACTCCGTTCAACTCGGTCTGTGTACCTGCGACCCGATAACGACGACTCAGGTCAATCGTTCTGGGATTTATGCAGACCTTCGTCGGACGGTTTGCTCGGCCGTACACCAGCACCACGATCTGCTCCGAGGTGCCGTACTCAAGGGCGTACACCGGATCCGTTGGGTTGCCGTGCGGCTCGACGCGGCCGGCGAAGATAGTGCTGCGAATTCTGCGATACAACGCCACCAACTCGGCCGCCCGTGCTCGATCGCGTCCGGTCCAATTCAACAGATTGGCGCCGACACCGAGGACTCCGGCCATCGCGACGAGGAAGCGGAACTCAAGACTTACCGGCTCGATGTCGCGGTGGTCGGGCTCGTCTGTAACCCATGAGCTCATCACGTGTGGTCCATAGGCAGAGAGAAAGCCGTGTTGGATGGTGAGTCGGTCCCGCGGTCCTGTCTCGTCGCTTGGCCACACCACATCACTGACGCCGAGCACCGCCAGATCTATGCGTCCGCCGCCGCCGCTGCACGCCTCCACGGTGACATGCGGGAACTCGGTGCGCACCATGCGCATCACTCGGTGGTAGCCCTGTGCATGCTGAACCGCCCACTGCCGACCGTGGATGTCGCCGGGTCGCCCACCGTCGCTGATTGGCCGGTTCATGTCCCACTTGAGATAGGTGATCCGCCGGTCCGCGAGCAGCCGCCGCAGCCAGGCTTCAGTCCACGCCAACACTTCGGGTCGCCCGAAGTCGAGGACGTATTGGTTGCGCACGGTCACCAACGGCCTGTCGCCCGCCCGGTAGATCCAGTCCGGATGGGCGTGAAGCACCTCGGCGTCCGGAGTCACCGCCTCCGGCTCGACCCAGATGCCAAAACGCAAGCCGCGGTCCAGCACACCGGAGATCAGCGGGTCGAGCCCGTCCGGGAACGCCACCGGATCCGGCCACCAGTTGCCCAGCCCACCTCGGTCATTGGTGCGGCCGGCGAACCATCCGTCGTCGACCACGAAGGCCTCGATTCCGAGCTCGGCGGCCCGATCGGCCAACGCGAGCTGGTGGTCGGGGCGGATGTCGAATGCGGTGGCGTACCAGGAGTTGTAGACGATCGGGCGCTGTGCAGGGTCGAGGTCGCGGGCCAGCCAGCCGCGCTGGTAGTCGTGCCATCGGCGCCGTACACCGGTTGCGCCGTCCGCAGCGAAGACGCCTAGAGTGGGGGGCGTCGCAAAGGCCTCGCCCGGCTCAAGCCGGATGACGGTGGACTCGTCGTCGACACCGCCAGCCACCCGCACCCGTTCCCGATAAGGCGGCGAATCGACCAAGAGTCGCCACGATCCGCTCCATGCGAGCGCGATGCCGTACGCAGGTCCCTCCGGATCGACTGCGGCTGCGGCCCTTACCACCGGGGAGTAGGTGTGGGAGGTAATGCCCTGGCGGCTGCCCAGGGAGAGCTCGCCCACCGGCAGGCCAATCCGGTATGGCGTGAACTCCCGTCCCCAGTCACCACCCAGGACGTCCACAACCGCCCCCGGCCCGATCGGCAGCTCCCAGGCTGGCCCGAAAGCACGCCGCAGGGTGATCGCCCGGCTCCCGCTGTTAAAGAGGGTCACCCGCTTGCTCACCACGTCGTGTTCGCGCGACGCCTCAATCTCCAGCATCAGCTCAAAATCGCCCGTGGTGTCGTAGCCATGTGCGGTGAGCCGGGTCTGCGGCCCGTCCTCGGTGAAGTCGACGCCTCCTGAGGGCCAGACCAGCCGGGCTCCGACCAGCGCGCCGCCGTGGTCAATGATCAGGTCGGCGCCGCGAACCTGCCTGGTGCCCAAGGCGGACAGCTCGGAGGGCAGCCGATCCGGCGGCGTATCAAAGCTGTGCTGGTCGGTTGGCACCCAGCGGGCGATTTCACCCTCAGTCCAGTCCTGGAGCACGAGGCCCGCGTCATCGCCAGCCAGGTCCACGACGTACCGCGAAGTGGCGGTGGGGAGGATCCAGCTCACTTGTTGGCGCCGACCAGCAGTCCGGAGACAAAGTGCCGTTGGAACGCGAAAAACACAATTGTGGTCGGGACGGCTGCAATCAGGGCTCCAGCCGCTACCACATTCCATGATGTCGTGTAGCCACCCTGCAGGTTGAGCAGGGACGCGGTGATCGGGAACTTCGCATCGGTGCGCAGCACGGTCAACGTCCATAGCAGGTCGTTGAACACCCAGGTGCTCTCCAGTGCTGCTAGAGCGGCTAAGGCGGGTCGGCACAAGGGGAGCACGATAGTGGCGTAGATCCGCAGATCCCCGGCTCCATCGATCTTCGCGGCCTCGAACATCTCATATGGCAGCGAGCGCATGAACCCGTGGAGCACAAAGGTGAAGAACCCCATGCCGAAGCCGACCTGGACGACGACCAGCGCAAGCAGAGTGTCGTAGATGCCGAGTAACTCGCAGATCTTGGCCACGGGGATCAGCAGAATCTGGGGCGGCAGCAGGTTGCCCGCCAGCATGAGCAATAAGATCGCGCGGCCGGCAGGTATGTGGTAGCGGCTGAGCGCGAACGCCCCCAGCGAGGCCAGGAAGAGTACCGCGATCACTGTGCACACGGTGACGATGACGCTGTTGCCTAGCGCTCCGCCGAGGTTGCCGTCGATCCAGGCAGTTCGGAAAGCCTGCAAGGTAAACGACTCCGGCCATGTTCCGAGGCCGTTGCTAGCAATGTCATCGAAGCTTCGAAGCGACACCATGATCACGAAGGCCAGTGGCAGCACCCAGAGCAGCGTGACCGGGGCCATGACGGCGTGGAAGGCCCATGGGCGCTTTGGCTTGCGGGGTCCGGCCGCCACTTCGACATGTGTTGTCGGAGCGAGGTTGACGGTGGTCATGTCACTCCTCTCGGGTCGCGCGGACCAGGTAGGTGATGATGAATGCGATTGCTAGCAGGAATATGACCACAGCGATGGCCGAGCCGTAGCCGAGGTTCACCTGCGTGAAGCCGACCTGGTACATGTAGGTGCTCAGCAGCTGAGTGCTGTTGTACGGGCCGCCGCGGGTCATCGCCCAGACGATGTCGAAGGTTCGCAGGGAGTCGATCACGGTGACGGCGAAGATCACCGTGTTCACGTTGCGTAGCTGCGGGAAGACGATATAGCGGAACCGCTGCCACCAGCTGGCCCCGTCGACCGCGGCGGCCTCTTCCAGGCTTGGGTCGCAGCCCTTTAGACCGGCGAGATAAAGAACCATGATGTATCCGGCTTGTCGCCAGATCGCGGCGATGAGGATCGCCGCAAGAGCCGTGTTGGGGTCGGCTAGCCACTGGTGTTGGCCGGTGTCAATGCCGATCGCGGCAAGGACGGCGTTGATCGGGCCGTCGGGCTGGTAGAGCACACGCCAGAACAACCCGGTGACAGCCAGCGAGAACACCATCGGCAGGTATATCCCGCTGCGGTAGACGCCGACGCCGCGCCGCGGCTTGTTGAGTGCGACGGCCAGCGCGAGGCCGATGACCACCGACAAGCCGCCGAATGCGACTATCCAGATCACATTGTTGGTGATCGCGGTATGGAAGATCGGGTCGACTAGCAGGGTCTCGTAGTTCTTCAGTCCGATCGGCTCGGCGGCGCCGACCCCGCTCCACTTGGTGAACGACAGCTGGAAGCTGTTGAACGCGGGCCAAAAGACCCATGCAAGCTCAACTAGCAGCGGCACGAGCAGCAGTACCCAGACCACCAGAGGCACACGGCGCGTGACGGCGCGTCGGGCGAACCGGCGGCGCCGTTGGACCGGGGAGATGGTCGATCCGGGCGGACCGGTCGTTGAGGACCGGGCCGCGGTCTCAGCAGTGCTCATCAGGACTCCTAGCGATCATGAGTTCCAGACTTGCTGCGCCGCCGCCTGCCAGTCCTTGAGGATCTTGGCGACGTCGCCAGGCTTATCCAGGAACTTGGTGAGCGCGGTGTCGGCGGTGGTCTGGAGAGCATCGCTGGAGTCCCGGTTGAAGAACTGTGTGATCTCCTTGGTCTCCTGCAGCAGCTTGATGCCCTTCAGCACGAGCGGTGAGAACTTTGACGAGTCGACGTCCGGGGACGTCGGCAGATTAGACGATCCGGAGCCTTCGATATAGGCCTGCTGCTGGGCCGGTGACGCCAGGTAGCTGAGCAGGTCCTTAGCGCCCGTCACATTCTTGCTTTTCGCACTGGCAAAGTAGCCGTCCGTCGGGGCTTCCTCCGCGGAGGGAATCGCCGGATCGATGGCCGGAACGGAAAAGAAATCGACGTCCTTGACCGCGCTGGCCGGAAATGCCTGGGTGACGAAGGCTCCGATGAGGTACATGCCGGCCTTTTTGTTGACCAGCAGCGTCGCCGCCTCCTGCCAGCTGTAGGAGCGGGCTTTCGGGTCGAAGTACGGAACAAGCGTGGCGTAGGTGTCCATCACCTTGCGAACCTCAGCGCTATCGAAGGAGTGCTTGCCCGCGAGCAGGTCGCGATGGAACGCCGCCCCGTTTATCCGAAGGTCCAGGTAGTCGAACCAACCTGAGGCCATCCATGGCGTGGATCCCGTGCCGTTGGTGAGCGGAGCGATGCCCTTCCCCTTCAGGGTGTCCAGCAGCGCCATGAACTCGTCCCAGCTGGTGGGCGGCTGAACTCCCCACTCCTGGAAGGCGGACTTCCGGTAGAAGACGCTCCACCAGTAGTAGCTGGTAGGCACGAAGATCTGCTTGCCGGACTCATCGCTGGATAACGCTTTCAGTGGCGCTGAGAACTTGGCGCAGGCGCCATCGCCGGTCCACAGGTCCGAAAGGTCGAGCAGCAAGCCCTTGCTCGCGTAGTCCCGGGCGACGGCGCCCGCGTACCAGGTCAACACGTCCGGCGGGTTGGCGGAGGTGAGATAGGTCGGCAGCTGCGCCCGGAACTGCTCGATCGCCACCGTATTGAGCGTGGTGGGGTACTTCGTATAGCCCTTCACCATGCTCTCTAGGGCCGCCTTGGGCTTCGGATCGGACAGCGAGGACTGGAGGGTCAGGGTGGTTGCGGTGTCGCTAGGGGCACTCGAGGCCGCAGGCGCTTGGCTGCCGCCGATGCATCCGCTGAGCAGGAACGACCCACCGAGCGCTGCACCTCCAAGGAGCAGGCTGCGCCGGGTGAGGGTGGGCGCTGGTCGCTGTGATGGATTCATGATTGGGCTCTCCTTTTAAAGATCGGATAGGGGGCGTTTGAACGCTGGC
>JBJMPB010000162.1:0-6972 GCA_045803455.1 Gemmatimonadales bacterium
GCCTCATGTCGCCCAGAATCCTGGCTCGATTGAACGCCGGCCGGTCGGGCCGCGTGAAGGAGATCCGGTGGATGCCGGGACCCCTGTCATCCTGAACATTTAGCCTCTAGCCCCAACGAGACATGGCCAAAGACGACAGCACCGTCCTCGAAACGCGACCCGAGTACAAAGCCGAATCGATCCAGGTCCTTAAAGGCCTGGAAGCGGTCCGTCGCCGGCCGGGCATGTACATCGGCTCCACCAGCGAGAACGGACTGCACCACCTGGTTTATGAGGTGGTGGACAACTCGATCGACGAGGCGCTGGCCGGCCACTGTGACACCATCAACGTCACCATTCACGCCGACAACTCGATCACGGTGGCGGATAACGGCCGAGGCATTCCGGTGGATATTCATCCGACCGAGAAGAAGCCGGCGGTCGAGGTCGCGCTTACCATGCTTCATGCCGGCGGCAAGTTCGACAAGAACACCTACAAGGTGTCGGGCGGGCTGCACGGCGTCGGGGTCTCGGTGGTCAACGCACTGAGCGAGCGGCTGGAGGTCATCGTGGACCGCGATGGTCAGCGGCACCACATGAGCTTTGTCCGGGGCAAGACCACCAAGAAGCTCACCGTGATGGGCAAGGCAAAGGGACAGGGAACTATCGTCCGCTTCAAGCCCGATCCCGAAATCTTTACCGTCCTGGAGTTTCACTACACGACGTTGGCCGATCGCCTGCGCCAGCTCGCGTTCCTCAACCGCGGCGTCACCATCACCATCAAGGATGAGCGGGAGCAGCCGCCCAAGTCGGAGACGTTCTTTGCCAAAGGCGGGCTGATCCAGTTCGTAGAATGGCTGAATCGGAATAAGAAGCCGCTCCACCCCAAGCCCATCGCATTCAATGCGGTCAAGGACGAGGTGGACGTCGATCTCGCGCTGCAGTACGAGGACGGATACAACGAGAACACCTTCACCTTCGTGAACAACATCAACACCCACGAAGGCGGCACTCACCTCACCGGCTTCAAGAGCGCGCTGACCCGGACCATCAACGACGTGGCCAAGCGTCGCGACTTCCTGAAGAAGGAGGATTTCACGCTGTCCGGTGAGGACATCCGGGAGGGGCTCACCTGCGTGCTGCACGTGAAGGTCAGGGAGCCGCAGTTCGAGGGCCAGACCAAAACCAAGCTGGGCAACTCCGAGGTCGAGGGAATCGTCAAGGCGGTGATCAACGAGCACCTCGGCAATTACCTGGAGGAGCATCCGCCGGTGGCCCGCGCCATCATCGAAAAGGCGGTGAGCGCGGCAAGGGCTCGCGAAGCCGCCCGAAAGGCGCGGGACCTGGTCCGGAAGAAGTCCGGGCTGGAGAACGCGGTGCTGCCCGGCAAGCTCGCCGACTGCTCGATTGACGATCCATCGGTGAGCGAGATCTATCTGGTCGAGGGCGACTCGGCCGGTGGTAGCGCCAAGCAGGGCCGCGACCGGTCGTTCCAGGCCATCCTTCCGCTTCGGGGAAAGATCCTCAATGTCGAGCGGGCCCGGATCGACAAGATTCTGGGGAACGAAGAGATCAGGTCGATGATCACCGCGATCGGCACCGGGGTAAAGGACGACTTCAAATTGGATGAGGCGCGCTACCACAAGATCATCCTGATGACCGATGCCGACGTGGACGGCGCCCACATTCGGACCCTCTTGCTGACATTCTTCTTCCGGCAGATGCAGGAGCTGGTGGAGGCGGGGTACGTCTACATCGCGCAGCCACCCCTCTACCGGGTAGCCAAGGGCAAGGACGAGTTCTACGCCTACAGCGAGCAGGAGCGGGACGAGTATTCCAAACGGCTCACCAACGGCGATGGCAAGGGTTCGATCAACATCCAACGCTACAAAGGCCTGGGGGAGATGAATCCAGACCAGCTCTGGCGGACCACGATGGACCCCGCCACCCGGACAATTCTCCGGGTCACCATGGAAGATGCCCAGACTGCAGCCAAGCTCTTCGATGAGCTGATGGGTGACGAGGTCGAGCCCCGCCGGCAATTCATCGAGCGGAACGCCAAATATGTCAGCAATCTGGATGTCTAAGGGGCAAGCCGCTGACCTTGCTGCAGGTCCTTCAGCCCGATCAGGTCCACACCGGCTTGCAGCAGCCGGTGATACACCGCTGAATCGGGCGGGACGTCATAGGCTCTGATCGTTCTGCCCGGCAGTAGCCGGTGAACCTCTTTGATTCGTTCCAGGGTTCGGCGGTCGTCCTGGGTCAGCTCTCCCTGCCCTTTCCATCGCATTGTCTCCCCATAGTCCAGACTGACCATCCCGATCAGGGTGGTGTCGCCCTCGGGCAGTTCCAGGCCCGACCGAGTAATTCGCGCCTGCACTGCTATCAGCGGACCTGAATCGGCAGCAATCTGACTCAACGATGGGTGCCAGCCGACCAGCACAGCCCTGACCGGCCCGGGGTTGTCCCGGGTGCCGAACAGGTCGGCGTATGAGCGGAGCAGCTGGCGGAGGACGCGGTAACCATCCAGGCTGTTCTCTTTAGACTTGATGTTGAGCAGGAACGCCTGCTCGGGCGATTGAACCCAGCCACAGTGCTGGATGCGGAGGCGAAGCGGAGCTAGGTAGAGCCCCTCGAGCGTTCGGGTCTCCCTGGCATCCCGCCGACTGTGGGCCACCAGTAGCCGGCCGTTCACCAAGATGTAGTCCGCTTCGACACCCTGAAACCCGCGCGCAAGTGCGTCCTCCAAGGGGTGCCGGTTGTAGTAATCATTGTGGGCGTAGGCAGGGAGCAGGCGAGGAGCCGAGCATGGTCCATGCGACTGTGACCAGGCACCGATGAGGCCCGTGGCCAGAAGGGCGATTCGCGGCATCGTCAGCTTTCCCATCTACGCTATCTCTCCGCCTCTCCGACCCTCCGCCTCTCCGCCCCTCCGCCCATCCGCGACCCTTCCCCGCCCTCGTGCATCTCCCGCCGCAGCACCTCTTGATTGAAACCGGTCGACGGCATAGAATGTCGCCCTCAACGTAACCGCAAGCTACTAACGCGTATGTCTTTACTAGCCCTCGACGGGGTTTCCAAGCGATTCGGCGGTATCACTGCCGTCGATCAGGTCTCCTTCCAGGTAGATCGCGGTCAGGTGGTCGGCTTCCTCGGCCCCAACGGCGCCGGCAAGTCCACCACCATGCGCATGATCACCCAGTTCATCGAGCCCGACACCGGGTCCATCAAGCTCGACGGCGTCCCCCTGGATGATGCCGGACGCGAGGCCAAACGGAGACTGGGTTATCTCCCCGAGAACAATCCCCTCTACATCGAAATGTTGGTTTCAGAGTACCTCGATTTCGTCGGGCGCCTCCGGGAGCTCCCTGCCGCCGAGCGGCGAAGTGCGATGGATGAAGCGGTGGCGGGAACCGGACTGGAACCGGTGTTCCACCGCCCCATCGGCGAGCTGTCGAAGGGCTTCCGCCAGAGAGTGGGCCTGGCCGCGGCCATTCTGCACCGGCCGGACCTCCTGATCCTGGATGAGCCCACTGAGGGTCTCGACCCCAATCAACGGGTCGAGATTCGCCACCTGATCGGCAACCTGGGTCGGGAGCGGACCGTTCTCCTCTCCACCCACGTGTTGCCCGAGGTGCAGTTCACCTGCTCCCGGCTCCTGATCATCAGCCAGGGTCGCATCGTGGCCGATGGTCCGGTGGATCAGCTGATCGCCCGAGCCAAGGGTGCGTCTCGCATTGGGGTTGAGGCGGCGGGGAACGGTATTGCCAGCCGGCTCGCTGCATTGCCCGGAGTCGCCAGCGTGGAGCCCCACGAGGCTTCCAATGGGCGGGAGCGGGTGATCGTCACCGCGGCCGGCGCCGAGGACCTCCGTCCCCGGATTTTCGAGCTCGCGAAGGCCGAGCAGTGGACGCTGTACGAGCTCCACCAGGAGGCCGGCAGCCTGGAGGATCTGTTCCGCGAGCTCACGATTCAGCAGGAGGCTGTCTGATGCGCATCTGGACCGTGGCCCGGCGCGAGCTGAAAGCCTTGTTCGACCTGCCCACAGGATACGTGCTGCTGGTCGTCTTCCTTGCGATCAATGGATTTCTGTTCTTCCGTCAGGCCTATCTCACCCAAGTAGCCAGTCTCAGGCCCATGTTGGATGTGCTCCCCTGGCTCTTCCTGTTCTTCGTGCCGGCGGTCACCATGCGATCCCTGGCGGAGGACATTCGGGGTGGCCAGCTCGAAGTGGTGCTGGCTCAGCCCCTGAGCGAGCTGGAGCTGCTGCTGGGCAAATACGCCGCCTCGGTGTTGTTCCTCTGGATCGCTCTTGCCCTTACCATCTGCATCCCGCTGGGACTCTCGCTGGGCGCGGCCATGCCATGGGGCACTGTTATCGCCCAGTATGTTGGGGCCGGTCTTCTCGCTGCGGGCTTTGCCGCGATTGGGATTTGGGCCTCGAGCTTGAGCCGGAGTCAGATCACCGCGTTCATGCTGGCCCTGGTGTTGATGTTCGTCCTGATTCTGGTGGGTCTCAACCCTCTGTTGGTTGGCCTTCCCGCCGGACTCTCCGCCATTGCCGCCCGAATCGGCGTGCTGTCCCACTTCGACAGCATTGGACGCGGGGTGCTGGACCTCCGGGACATCATCTACTTCCTCTCGCTCGCGGGAATTTTCCTGGCGCTCGCTTATGGCGCGCTGCTGAGCCGGAAGCTCACTCCCAAGGGCGGAGCGCTGCGCCGCCTTCGCCTCGGTGTGGGTGTGCTCACCGCATCGTTGATCGTGGTAAACCTGCTGGGCGGGTACATCGGAGGCCGGGTCGATCTGTCGCCGGGCAAGGCGTACACCCTTTCGCCCGGCACTCGTCGGGTGGTGGGCAATCTCGACGACCTGGTGACTATCAAACTATTCGCCTCGGCCGAGCTGCCCACCGAAGTCGCCCTGATGAAGCGGGACGTGGACGACCTCCTTCGGGACGTGCGCTCTGCGGGCCATAACCGGATCCGAGTAATCGAACGCGACCCATCGAGCGATCAGGCCGCTCAGAAGGACGCGCAGTCACTGGGTATCGAGCCGGTTCAGTTCAACGTGATCGGCCAATCCGAGCTGCAGGTGAAGCAGGGCTACCTCGGGCTCGCCATCCAGCACGGCGACCAGACCGAAAGCGTCCCCTTCGTGCAGCACACCGATGACCTGGAGTACCGGCTGGTATCCTCGATTCGGAATCTGACTCGCGCCAAGAAGCCGGCGATCGGGATCATGACGGAACAGGCCGGCGGTCCAGGCACCGGATTCCAGCAGCTGCAGGAAGAGCTGGGGAAATCGTATGAGGTTCGGCCGCTGAATCCGTCCGATACCGCCAAGGGGGACACCGCACTTGCCGCCGTGGTACTGGCGGGAGCTCCTGATTCGGTACCTGCGTCGCAGCTCAAGCGGCTGCAGGACTACGTGAACGGCGGAGGCAGCATCCTCGTGCTTGCCGGCGGGATGAAGGTGTCACCTCAGATGCCGATGGCAAATCCGCAACCGCTGCCCTGGAACACTCTGCTGCAGCACTTCGGCGTCTCCGTGCGGGGAGACATGGCCTACGACCTTGTGGCCAACGAGGCGATACCGGTGCCCAGCGACTTCGGGCGAGTGCTACAGGTCTATCCCTTCTTTATCCGGGCGGAGAGCAGCCGGCTATCTGCGGTCAACAAGGATATCGGTGCCGTCGTCCTCACCTGGGCCAGTACTATCGATACAACCAAGGCCGCAAAGGGGACGGTGACGCCGCTGCTGGCCACCAGCCGGGCTGCGGGAACTTTTACCAACGCCACTTCCATCGATCCCCGCAGTGACTTTCCCAAGACCGATCTTGGCCGCAAGCTGCTGGGCGTGCTGGTGTCATCGAAGGACAGCGCCAAGGCTGCTGGCCAGAGGGGCCGCGCCGTAGTGGTCGGGAGCAGTGACTTTGCCTCCGACCGGTTCGTGCAGTTCGCTCCGGAAAACCTGGGCCTTGCGCTGAACGCCGTGGACTGGCTGGCCCAGGATGAGGAGCTGATTGCCATCCGCTCGAAGGATCGGCAGCCGGTACCCCTGGTGTTCAAGAGTGCGGTTGAGCGAGATGTTGCCAAGTACGCCAACCTGATCGGGCTACCCCTGGTGGTGGCGTTGCTCGGGCTGGCGCACCTGATTCAGCGCCGGCGCCGGACCCGCGACCCGTATCGGCCGCTGGTTCCGGCCGGGCAGGCGGCCCTATGAGCGCCAAGCAGCTGGTCAGGCTGGCGGCAATCCTGGGAGTGCTCCTTCTGGTGTGGGGGGCTGCTGCTCTGGCTCGGCGACGGGAGGCCGCCCCACCCAGTGACGCGTTCCGGCTGCCTAGGATCACCCGATCCGAGGTCGACACCGTAACTATCTCCCGGCCCAAAGACACCACTCTTCTGGCGCGGAGAGACAGCAGCACCTGGACGGTGAATGGACACGCCGCGTCTTCGAACGCGGTGGGAGATCTCCTCACCGCTCTGGCAGACAGTGCGCCGTCCAGCGAGCTCGTAGCTGAGCAGAAGAGATCCCAGCCGGGATTGGGAGTGGACGACAGTGCCGGATCGAAGGTCCGGATCAAAGGAAAAGGAAAGACCCTGGCAGATCTGGTTCTGGGCAAGCGGTCACAGGACTTTTCGGGCGGTTACATACGGCGGGCCGGGCAGGAGTCGACCTATGTGGTACGAGGTCAGCTCATCGATGTGCTCAATCGAAGCCCGGATGACTGGCGGGAGCACCGGATTGCCAGGATTGCGGCTGACAGCGTGGCCCGAATCGAAATTACCCGGGGGCGCAAGAGCTACGCACTCGTGAGGAACGAGAAAAGTTGGAAGCTTGCTTCCGGCGCTCCGGCCGACTCTACCAAAATGGGAGACCTGTTGACCGCCTACAGCTCGGTGGACGCTACCGGTTTCGCCTCTCCCGCGCAGGCAGACTCGGCGCACTTTGGGCAGCCCGACCGGCGGGTGCGGTTGGCGCGAAAGAACG
>JBJMPB010000247.1:0-17372 GCA_045803455.1 Gemmatimonadales bacterium
CTGAATTATTTGACTGCTTAGCGACTCAGCGGTCGGTGGAGGTCCGCTGGCTCAGGGGCATGCCCCCGACGTACCTGCCCGCACACCTTTGCTGCACGTTGCCGCTTGGTTTCCCGCATCCTTCACCGTGAGAACCACGGTGTAGCTCGCCTGCTTCGCAAACTGCTTCGTCACCGCCTGACCGCTGGCAGTGGTCCCGTCACCGAAGCTCCAGGAGAGTGAAGCAACTCCGACGTCGTCTGTACCCTTGCCGATGAACGTGCACAGTCGCTGATTTTTGCCAGTGCCGCAGGTCCAGCTATAGGCCGCCGTTGGGGGCTTGCTGAGCGGTATAGAGACTTGAGCCACGGAGGAATAGCCCGAGTTTCCCGTTGTATTGAAGGCCTGGATTCGGTAGCGGTAGGTCGTATTCTCGGTCCGGCCGATGTCGGAGTAGGTCAGCACGTTCGGACCGAGGGTGGCAATCTGGCTGAAGCTCGAGCACGCGGCGCCCTGGCAGCGCTCGATGGTGAAGCCGTCCTCGTCGTCCCCTTGGTGAGCCCACGTCAGGTCGATCTGGGACCAGCTCAGCGGACTGGCTACCAGGTTAGTGGGCGTGCTGGGTGGCGGCGGTGGCGGTGGAGTCGTGGCTTGGGCCACGTTGGAATAATCGGAATTGCCGCCCCCGTTGTACGCCTGGATCCGGTAGCGGTACACCGTGTTAGCGGCACGCCCAGCATCCGCGTAGCTCTCGACATTGGCTCCGAACACACCGATTCGAGTGAAGGTCGAGCACCCGGCGTCCTGGCAGCGCTCGACCTTGAAGCCGCTCTCATCGCCCGAGTTGTCGTCCCAACTGAGATTGATTTGCGATTGGCTCAGGGCGCGCGCAGACAGTGTGCTCGGAGCGAGGGGCGCTGGAGGCGGTGGGCCAGCGGCAATGAAGCCGGTATACAGCAGGTAATCCTCGCCGGGAGCCGGCGGCGGCGGCTTTGATTGATAGGGGTCCTGCCAGGTGATCTTACCGATCGTCGCATTGTCGCTTAACGCCTGGTCGACCAGCGCTGCCGTCGCAAACGGATTGGTTTCGAGGTAGAGGGCCGTGGCGCCGGCGACGTGGGGTGACGCCATCGAGGTGCCGCTGATGGTTTCGGTGGCCTGGTCGTCTCCAATCCAGGCTGAGGTGACATCCACACCCGGCGCCCAGATATCGAGGCACTCCCCGCGATTGGAGAACCACGCCTCGACGTCGTCCACATCCGTGGCGCCGACCGTCAGAGCGGCCGGCGTGCTCGCCGGTGACATGTCGCAGGCGTTTGCTGCATCATTGGCGGCTGCCACTGCGTAGACCACACCATCGTTCACCGAGTTCGTCACGGCATCGTTCGCCGATTGCATGAACCCGCCGGCGAGCGACATGTTCGCCACCGCCGGTTGTCCTTCCTCGTGGTCGGCCGTCACCCAGTCGATGCCGGCGATCACCCCTTCCCAGGTGCCGCCGCCGCCGCAGTCGAGTACCCGCACAGCCACCAGCCGCACGTCCTTGGCTACGCCCCAGGTAGTCCCTCCCACCGTACCGGCTACGTGGGTGCCGTGGCCATAACAGTCGTCCGTGCCATAGCCGTCCCCGATCTCATCAACCCCAGGCACGGCGCGGCCGCCAAAGTCCTGGTGGGTCGTCCGGATCCCCGTATCGAGGATGTACGCAGTCACACCCTTCCCGGTGACGTTGTAGCCGTAGGTGGTGCTGAGCGGCAGGTCGCGTTGGTCGACTCGGTCGAGTCCCCAGGTAGCGTCAGTCTGTTCCGCGACGACCCGAACTGTCTGGTTCTGTTCGACGTAGGCCACCAGCGGGTTCCGCGCCAGCGCATCGGCAGCCGAGGGCGATAGCCCTGCAGCGAAGCCTCTCAGCGCGTGAGTATAGGTGAAGCGGAGGGTGCCCCCGTGCGTCGCGACCAATTGGCGCGCTGCGGCGCTCACGTCTTGAACAGTCGGCTTCAGCACCACGATGTATCGACCGGGTATGACTTTCGCGGCCCTCTGATCTGCCGCCTCAGGTCGGGGATCTTGAGCAGTGGGGGGGCGAAGGTCTTGGCAGGCTGCGGCTGCCAGCGCCGCGGCTAAAAGCACAACATGCTTTCTCATGGCTTAGTCCTTTCAAGACTCTGGAGCAAACCCAACGCTGACCGGCTGACCACGGGTGTGCCGCTCAGATGGCAGGCGGTTCATGCACGGGTAACACCCGACTCCGAGCGATTGCCATTTCAGTGCTTACGGGTAGCTTCGATAGTATCCATACAGACTTACCTGCCTCTGACCGGCGGCTTACTTCCTACGTAAGACCGCTGGGTTTGCAGTTTTGGGGGTGCTGATGATCCGTTTGCGGACTCTGGGCGCCTTGGACCTCCGCGGCCCTGAGGGGCAAGAGCTCCGTCCGGTCCTGGCGCAGCCCAAGCGCGCCGCGGTCCTGGCCTACCTGGCGCTCGCCACCCCGCGCGGACCCCACCGCCGCGATACCCTCCTCGCTCTCTTCTGGCCCGAACAGGACACCGAGCACGCCCGTAACGCCTTGAGCCAGGCGATTCACTTTCTCCGGCGGTCTCTCGGGGGAGAGGTCCTGGCAGCGCACAACGGCGAAGGACTGGGACTCGACTGGAAGAACTTCTGGTGCGATGCGGCCATCTTCGAGGAAGCTCTCGACGGCGGCCGCTTCACTGAAGCACTCGACCTGTATCGGGGAGACTTACTGGAAGGATTCCACGTAGCTGATGCGCCCGAGTTCGGACAGTGGCTGGAGAACGAGCGAGCGCGCCTGGCTAGCCGGTATTTGAAGGCGCTGGAAGCGGTAGCAGAGGAACGGGAAGCTGCGGGAGACTATGCCGGCGCCGTGGCACTATGGCGCCGGCTCGCCGCCCGTGAGCTGTACAACTCGCGGCTGGCCTTCCGCCTGATGCGGAGCCTCGCCGCCGCCGGAGAGCCCGGGGGAGCGATCCAGCATGCGCGAGTCCATGAGACTCTGCTGCGGCAGGACTTAAACGTTTCACTGGGGCCCGAAATCGCGTCACTGGTCCAACAGCTTCAGGCGAAGCCCCCCTCCCAGGCCTTCGTCGCAGCGACCTCGCTGAGTTCTTCCTCGAACCGACCGGCGGAATCGGTCCTCGTTCAAGCCTGGGATGGAGACTCGGCCGGAATGCCGGTGAGAAAGAATCGTCATCGCAGCCGGATGGCCATCGTTGTCAGCTTGGCGGCACTCGTCAGCACAGCAGGGAGCGTCGTAACTCTCAGAATGGGAGCACACGAGCCTGCTATTCCCCCCATCCGTTCACTCGCGGTCCTTCCGCTCCAGGCTCTCTCGGGAGACTCGGCCCAAGAGTACTTCGCCCAGGGCATGCACGACGCACTCATCGGTGAGCTCGCGCGCTATCCCGAGCTGACCGTGATTTCCCGGACCTCGGTTCTGCACTATGACGGAACGAAGAAACGACTTCCGGAGATCGCCCGGGAGCTAAATGTCCAAGGGGTGGTTGAAGGAACTGTATTCCGCGAGGGCAACCGGGTTCGCGTCAACGTACAGCTCCTACATGGGCCATCAGACCGCCACCTGTGGGCCAGAAGCTACGAGCGTGATCTGGGGCAGATTCTCCTGCTTCAGGACGAGCTCGCCAATGCCATCGCCCGCGAGCTCCACGTTGTCACCACTCCATTGAAACGGAACTCAGCGGTCTCAATCCGAAGCGATTCAGTACCCGGGCAACTGCAAGTGCGGGAGCTATACCTCAAGGGCCGCCACGCTGAGCAGACCCGGAGCCTTGCCGGTCTCCAGACCGCGAAGGAAGCATACCGGCAGGCGATTGAGCGCGATTCCAGCTTCGCGCTTGGCTATGCCGGTCTAGCGGGTGTATATGGACTGATCGGCTCATACGGATTTTCAGCGAGCGAACCCGCGCTGGACAGCGCACGGACGCTGGCGCGCCTGGCGTTCAGGCTAGACAGCACCAGTCCCGAGGTGCGGACGGCTCTTGGCGTGACATTGGGTGACGCAAGTGATTTCGCGGGCGCTGAGCGCGAATTCCGGAGTGCCATCCGGTTCAGCCCGAGCGACGCCCGGGCCCATTACTGGTATGCCATTCTGCTGGTGGCTCTCGGTCGGGGCGAAGATGCGCTCCGTGAAGTAAAGCGGGCAGCGGAGCTGGATCCCTTCTCGCCTCGAGGGGTCACCGCGATGGACCGATATGCCCGCTACTTGATTACTGGAGAGCGATCCTTTCTTCAGATCCCTGCCGGCAAGAGATGGTCTTCATTCCTGAAAGCGGAGCCCACGGAGCCCTGGGCCCGGCGGGCCAACGCCATGGACCTGGCGCAAGCACAGAAGTGCCCCGAGGCACGTTCCGAGCTCGACGGGGCGCAGCACCTCGCTCCCGGCACTCTTTCCATGGAAGCAGGGGATGCCATGGTGCGCTGGTTCTGCGGCGACAGGCCCGGAGCCAAAAAGGCTATCGAACGGCTCAAGCGACGCGATGACGCCCGCGACCAGGGAATTCGGATTGCGATGGCCCTCGCATTGTTCGGGGAAAAGGATTCGGCTTTTGCCTGGATCGGCCGCACTCAGTGGACCCTGAACAAGTTGACCGATCTCCGGGCTAACCGCTGGCTCGACCCGTTGCGCTCGGATCCGCGCTATCCGGAGCTCCTGCGGCGGCTGGGACTCCGGTAGCACCGAGAACACGCCTACACGCGCATTCCACAGTGCGCGGGGCGCCGTAACATCCAAGCCACAAATAGGCTGAGATGATCCGCTTACAGACCTTCGGTTCATTGGACCTTCGCGGCTCGGACGATCAGGAGCTGCGCGCGGTTCTGGCCCAGCCCAAGCGGGCCGCCCTCCTGATCTATCTCGCACTCGCCACCCCCCGAAGGCCCCACAGCCGCGATTCCCTTCTGGCCCTCTTCTGGCCGGAGCAGGACACGGAGCATGCCCGAAACGCGCTCAATCAATCGGTGTACTTCATCCGCGGCTGGATCGGCGCCGATACGGTGGTCAGTAACGGAGATGGTTTGCAGCTGGACTGGAAGGATTTCTGGTGCGATGCCGCAGCGTTCGAGGCAGCACTCCACGCTGGAAAGCCCGCCGAAGCCGTGGCCTTATACCGAGGCGACCTGTTGGAGGGGTTCCATGTTGCCGATGCCCCCGACTTTACGGAGTGGCTCGAGGTTGAACGCGGCCGGCTTGCGCACCGCTATACCCAGGCCGTGGAGACGGTCGCCGAGGAGCGGGAAGCGGCCGGTGATTTTGGCGGTGCGGTGGGAGAATGGCAGCGGCTGGCAGCCCGGGATCTCTATAACTCTCGGGTAGCCCTGCGTCTGATGAAGGCCATGGTGGCCGCAGGTGACCCTGCCGGAGCGGTCCAGCACGCCCGGATACACGAGACGCTCCTGCGGGAAGAGCTGGGTATTGCGCCCGACGCAGAGGTGGTCGCCTTTGTCAGGTACCTCCAGTCCGCTTCACCCGAGCCCATCGGCCCTCCGGACACCCCCGAGTTCCCTGCTGCCCGGGTAATCGCTGACTCACCCGAGATCCCTCTGGTCCGCGTGCCTGCCTTGGGGCCCGCCGATAGTGTACCAGCGGGGGCGCGACGTCGGAGGACAGCGTTAGTCGCAGTGGGTCTGGTGGCGTTTACTCTGCTAGGTGCCGTTGCCGTGCGGAACGGCGTAGCCAACCATGCCACCCCTCCAATCCGCTCGCTCGCGGTCCTGCCTTTGGAAAATCTCTCCGGCGACTCCTCGCAGCAGTCGTTCACCGATGGACTGCACGACGTCCTCATTACCGAACTGGCGCGATACCCCGAGCTGAGCGTGATCTCCCGGACTTCGGTTCTCCAGTATAGAGGAACCAAGAAGCCTCTGCCGGTGATCGCGCGCGAGTTAAAGGTTGACGGGCTGGTCGAGGGAGCGGTGTCCCGAGAGGGCGGACGGGTCCGGCTCACGGCGCAGTTGGTTCATGGCCCATCCGATAGACACGTTTGGGCTCACCGCTATGAGCGCGACCTTCGGGACATTCTGCTGCTTCAAGGCGAGCTGGCAGAGGCAATCGCTCGGGAGGTGCGCGTCGCTGCCAGGCCATCGGAACAGCGACACAAAAGCCCGGTGGGAGCGACCGACTCGGCACCTCAGGAGCTGCAGCTGCGAGAGTTGTACCTGAGAGGACACCATGCCGAGATCAGCTTGAGTCTGGTCGGAATTCAGGCTGCTAAGGCCTACTACCAGCTTTCGCTCGAGCTCGACTCGACCTTTGCTCTTGGCTATGCTGGACTCGCGACGACCTATTGGGCCATGGCCGACTACGGCTTCGCACCCATCGGTCCGGCGTTGGACAGCTCCAGGATGATGGCGCGACGCGCCATGGCTCTCGACAGTACTATCCCGGAGAGTCGAAGGGCGCTCGCAGTGGCGCTCGCTAATGCCGGGGAATTCGAGGCAGCGGAGCAGGAGTTCAAAAGCGCGATTGACGTCGGGCCCAGCAATGCCGAAGCGCATTACCACTATTCCATTTTGCTCGTGGCGCTTGGACGGGGTGAGGACGCCCTTCGCGAGGCGCAGCACGCAGCCCAGCTCGACCCTTTCGGCCCCAGAGGCCACCTCGCCATGCAGCGCTACGCCACTTGGCTGTTGACGGGCCAACGTCCTTACTTGAAGCAACCAGTGTCGGGGCGGCGGCCGATTCTCAAGACCGAGCCAGGGGAGCCTTGGGCCAGAGCTCGCGATGCCATCGACTACGCCGAGCAGGGCGGATGCGTGGAGGCGCGCTCCGCCATCCGTAAGGCCCAAGCACTGGTTCAGACCGGCAACCTGGAAATGCTCAAGTATGTAGCGATGGTAAATTGGTGGTGTGGCGAGCGACGCCCGGCTCGGGCGCTCCTGGCAAAGATGAAGCAGCGGACTGATGCGGTCGACAACGGTTTCCAGATCGCCTGGGTGCACGCGCTGTTCGGCGAAAAGGACTCGGCCTTTGTGTGGCTCGAGCGCCAACGTTGGACGGTCTCCAAGCTATCTGCTCTCAGTGCGTCGCGCTGGATGGATCCGCTTCGCTCCGACCCCCGTTTTCCCCAGCTGCTCCGCAAGCTCGGCCTTCGCAGCTCTTGATCAAAACTCGTAGCGGAGCCCTAGCTGGGCCTGCCGGCGGGCATAGTCTCCGACCGGCTCGCCGTATGCCAGCAAGTTCTCGGTGGCCTGGTACTCCGAGTGATTGGCCCAGCTCAGCACGTTGAACATCTCCGTGGTAACCGTCAATCTGCCGTGCGGCATCAGGAACGTCTTTCCCAGCCGCAGGTCGATGGTACGATACCAGTAGCTCCAACCGTCCCGACGGCTGGTGCGCATGCCGCCGGGCCAGTCATCGCTCGCACTTCCGTTTTGATTGACATCGCTTCCTACCGTCACCAGAAACGGCCGCGGACTCGCCATGATCGCGATACCAGATAGCTCCAGACGGAGGGGCAACTCGGTGAAACCGGACAGAACGAAACGGTGCCGCTCGTCGTTCTCACTCCGCTGGAGGTTGTACGCGGCCGAATCGGGATAGTCATTGGTGGTGAAATCGCCGAACTCCGAATCGGCCCAGCCCAGGGTGTAACCCAAATTGAAGCGAGTCGGCCGCTGGTTGTAGGTAATTGAAAGCAGCAGAGCGTCGAACCGCGCATCGCCGAAATCATTCCAGACACTGATATTGCCGAATCGGGTCGTAATGGGACGAGCTCTGGTAACGGGATGAGGCAGGTTCTCCGTTACCGTCACCGGAGCATGCGTCACCCGCTGATTGACGTAGTCGAGGTTGATGGCAAGCCGGTCGGTTAGCTGGTGGCCGGCCCCCACCGACCACTGGTGACTTGCCGGAGTCTCCAGCCGGTCCTTGAGCAACGTGATGTTCTGGGCCGTCGTATTCGCTCCATTAAGCACCCGGCGACGGAGCTCCTCGGGATCGGTTGTGCCGGGGTTGGCGAAGCTATAAGTCCGCCACCCCACCGATATGGCTTCGTTGAAGGTTCCAAAGAGTGGTACCCGGTCATACATGATCCCGTAGCCGCCGCGCAAAAAGGTCTGGGCCGAACCGAAGACGTCCCACGAGATGGCCAGCCGGGGAGAGATGTTGTCCAGATCGTTCTTCCGGTCGCCAGTGTTCAGGAACTCTTCACCAAAGGCGCGCTGGAGGGTGGTATCGGTGGCCCAGGGCGTGATGAGCTGTTGGTTCAAAACGTCAATGTCGGCATCGTATCGCAGACCGGCGGTCAAGGTCAAACTAGAAACCGGCTGCCACTGGTCTTGCAGGTAGGCCCCCACCAGCCACCCCTGTATGATCGCCTGCCCCTCACGGGTCGAACTGGGATCCTGGAAACCGAGGGCGACCTGGCCAAGGTCAGGCTGAGTGCTGGTGTCGGTGGGAAAGCGGAATGATCCTTCACTATTCGATGGCCGATGTACCTTGAGGCGGATCCGGCTCAGCTCGAGACCTCCCTTGATCAGATGCCGACCCGCGCCACTACCGAGGCTATAGGATGTCTTGTTGATCAGGCGGAGATGTCGCTCCTCATTCAGAAAGGGTTGATTAGCCCGCCCAATCTGAATGCCTGGATAGAGAAAAGTGGGGCCCGGTACCAGCAGGGACTGGTCGTTTCTGAGATCGAGCAGATGAAGCGACAACTCATTCACGAGAGAGCGTGAGGCGTAGGTGTCTCGCAGCTGGATGCTGTTCACCCGGGAATCCCCCAGCACGCCTGCGTCATGCGTCAGCATACGATTATCGAGAAGAGTGCCGAACGCTGTCTCCGATCTGATACGCCGGGTGGCTGCCAGCGCATCGAGAGTGTGAGAACCCAGCGGTGCAGTGAGGCGTAAGAGACCGGTGTGGTGTCGATTCGGGGCTGCGAACGTCCCCGCGTACTGATCCCATATGCCGGGATTTACCGCGGGCCGGCCTGGGGTGACGTCGATGAAGTTGTCGGTCAGCTGACCCTCATAGCTCAGGGCAAAAAAGAGCTTATTCCTCACCAGCGGGCCCCGCAGATTTCCGCCGATCTGGTAGCGGCTGTAATCCGGCTCGGTGTCCTGAAAGCTGCCTTTGGCGACCAGCCCCTTGTTCTGAAAATATCCAAACAGGGAGCCCTCCAGATGGTTCCCTCCCCGACGGGTTACGGCGCTCACCACGTAAGACGCACCTCGCGAATACTCGGCATCATAGGAGTTCAGGTAGACTCGGAACTCGCGCACGGCCTCCTGTGGGATCATCGAGCCGTTGTTCGGATTCCCGACCACCTGTCCTACGTACATCCCCTTCCACTCGATCCCGTCGACGTACAGGTTGCCGTAGCGAGGTTCGGTCATCGGCAGTGCGCCAGCTGCAGGCCCCGACCGATTGCCTTCCTGCGCATAGGTCCGAATGCCTGGAGCTACAGCGGCGATATTCAGCACGTTCCGACTGTTGAGCGGGAGCTTTTCGATCTCCTCCTGCAACACGGCGGTCGACACGTCCATTCGATCGATCTCGAACGGACGGTCGGCGCTGACGACGATCGGCTCGAGCTCGAGAGCTCCCTCCTCGAGCACGAAGTTGTGGATCGCTTGCAACCCCAGGATGAGCTCCACTGCCTCTCGCCGCTGGGCTCGGTAGCCTATCGCCCGTACGGTGATGTCGTAGATCCCGGCTGGCAATCCAAGCACACGGTACTGACCATCTGGCTCGACCCTCGCCTGCCTCGAAAGTCCGGTTTCACGACTGTGTATCTCGACCTGGCCTTCTTGAGGAACCCTGCCTGCCGTACCTCTGACGGTACCCCGGAGAACTACAGTAGTGGCCTGACCGGCCAGAGGGCTGGTCTGAAGAGGGCCGAGAACAGGTAACGCGAAAAAGAGAACTCCCAGACGAACAAGGTGAGGCATTGGTGGCCTCCTGATGACATGTCCTTAGCGTGGCGAAGCGGCTCCAGCCTAGCTCTGCGGGCCGGAATCATGCGGAGTGAATTGTGGGGGTGTTCAGGCTCTAACGTACTGTGCGGTACCGGAAGTGGCCAGCATGCCGAGTATGCGCCCAAGCACCGCTGATGAGCCACCCAAGAGCAGGAATGACTTCCGAGAATATCGAACGGAGTGTAGTCTCACGGATGACCAGCACCCAGGATGACCTCTCCGGAATAATTCGAGTCGGGCCCTTTGCTGGTTTCTACCAGCGGTTCGAGGAACTGATCGCCGGATCCCGCAACATGACCCTCTACTTCATCCACTCGCGGCGCTGGCGGGAGAATCACTCCGCCGCAATCAAGACCTTCCTCGCCCGCGGTGATACGGAGATGCAGATCTTTCTGCCCGACCTGGAGAACCATGAGCTCATGTTTTCGCTCTCTCGGCGCTTCGAGGACGGGCCGCTGACTCCCACCCTGGTGATCGATGCCTACCGGTACTGCTATCGCTTGGCCCGGGAGTACGCGAGACCTGCGGAGATCTGGCTCTTCAGCCGCTACCCGGCGTACTCGTTCTATCAGTTCGACCAGCGCGCCGTGATCGCGCTTTACTCCAACACCTCGGCCAAGAAGGACATACCGGCATTCGAGGTGAGCACGGACGGATTGTTGGGGAAGTTCCTGGCCACCGATATCGAGGATCTCAAACGAGAATGCCGGCAGCTCACCCCTGATCAGCTGGAGTCGGTGATTGCCACCGTCACCGATCCTTAGCGCGCTACCCGCCGAACAGCCGCCTGAAGTCGTTGGAGAAGGCCAGACCCATCAGCAGGATGATGAGCACCAGGCCCACCGTCGTAAGGCGCTCCCGCAGCTTGACCGGCAATGGCCGCCGAATCACCGCCTCAGCCAGCAGAAACAGGAACTGTCCTCCGTCCAGCACCGGTACGGGTAAGAGGTTCAGAATGGCGAGATTGATCGAGATCAGAGCCATGAAACCAAGGAACGTGTCCAGACCCATCCGAGCGCTCTCGCCGGCAAGCTGACCGATCAGAATCGGGCCGCCGACGTTTCGCCCGGATATTCTGCCGCTGAACAGCCCGCGTACGGTCCGCACAACTTGGGTGGAGGCCCCGGCGGTTGCTCGCCGTCCCTCGCCGATTGCCTGAGTGAGATCGAGCTTCTCGGAGATGAAGTCGTTCGCGACCGCGATCCCGATGCGCCCGATTGCCTTGGGTTTCCCATCCAGGCCGGGGACTGTGTCGGTATAAGGCTGCAGCTGAACTTCCTGCCGTTCTCCGTTCCGCGACACCGTCAGGGCCAGTGTCTGACCCGCGCCGGCTTGCACCACCTCCAGCACATCATACCACTGCCCGATCTGCCGACCGTTCACCGCGACAACCGAGTCTCCCTTCCGAATGCCGGCTCGTGCTGCGGGCTTGTCCGGAAGCACCTCTCCGATGACCGGAGCCCGAAAGGGCTGCAGCGCATGGGCGGCCTTGAGCCGCTCCTCGAGGGCGTCAGGATGGATCGGAAGAACCACGGTCTGCCCCCGATTCAGATCGATCCGGACCTCGGGAGCCGAGGCGTTGGCGATTCCGCTCACGATCTCGTCCCAGGAGGTGACGGTGTCACCATTGACCCGAATGATCTTCGATCCGGGAGAAATCTGCTTCAGCGCCGCGGCTTCCTGGGGGAGCCCCTCGGTGAGAACGCGTCCGACGGTAGTGACCGGATCGATCTGCCGGCCGTTCTTGTACGCCAGAAACGAGAACATTGCCCAGGCAAAGAGCGCGTTCATGGTGACCCCGGCCAGAATCACCACCATCCGCTTCCACATCGGCTTGGCCTCGAACACCCGATCGGGCGGCACCATCGCGATGGGCGCGCCACCCTCGAGCGCACTGCTGCCGATGTCCTCCTCGCGGCTCGCCATTTTCACATAGCCGCCGAGGGGCAGCCAGGAGATCGAGTACTCGGTCTCCCCTCGCCGGAAGGTGAGCCACGGGATTGGAGGACCCAGTCCGAGGGAGAAACGGTGGACGTAAATCCCGGCCCATTTGGCGGCGAGGAAGTGTCCTGCCTCATGGACGAACACCAGGACGCCGAGGACGACGATCAACGACAGTACGGTAAGCAGCATCAGGTCTCTACGCTCCGGCGAGCCGTCGCACGGGCCCAGCGATCGGCGGCCCTCACCGCCTCCACCGAAGTCGCCGGTCCCGGCTGATGGGCCTCCAGCGTCATCTCAATGGTCTCACTGATCCGGCCGAACGGAATGACGCCCTCGAGAAAGGCCGCAACCGCCACTTCGTTGGCTGCGTTGAAAACGGCCGGGGCGGTACCACCGGCCCGGCCCGCGGAAATCCCGCACTGCAGTGCTCGGAACACTTCCATCCGCACCGGCTCGAACGTGAGGGGCCCCGCCGCAATGGGATCGAACCGGCGAACCCCCGAGTCGGGCAGCCGTTCGGGATGGGTCAGGGCGTACAGAATCGGCAACTCCATCGAGGGAAATCCGAGCTGGGCCAGAACACTGCCGTCGCAGAATTCGG
The DNA here is from genome assembly GCA_045803455.1 of Gemmatimonadales bacterium. Taxonomy (GTDB): domain Bacteria; phylum Gemmatimonadota; class Gemmatimonadetes; order Gemmatimonadales; family GWC2-71-9; genus CAVVWJ01. The sequence goes on from JBJMPB010000247.1 coordinate 12,482, forward strand.
TGAAGGCGTGCACCACGCTCTGGGGGTGCACTACCACGTCCAGTGCGTCATAGGGCAAGCCGAACAGATAGTGCGCCTCGATCAGCTCGAGGGCCTTGTTGGCCAGAGTAGCGCAGTCGACGGTGATTTTCGTACCCATGCGCCAGGTGGGGTGCTGCAGTGCTTCCTCCACGGTAGCATGCCATACCCGCTCCGGCTCCCATCCGCGGAAGGGGCCTCCTGATGCAGTCAGGATCAGTCGTGCCAGGCCGTTGTCCCGCCCGGTGACGCACTGCAGCACTGCACTGTGCTCCGAGTCGATCGGGACGATCTCGCCGCCGCCGGCGCAGGCGGCCTGCGCCACCAGATCTCCGGCCATGACCAGTGTCTCTTTGTTGGCCAGCGCCACTCGCTTGCCGGCCCGAAGAGCGGCCAACGTAGCCTCGAGACCGGCAGCCCCAACGACCGCGTTCACTACGATGTCAGCATCCGGGTGGGTTGCGGCCTCTATGAGGACCTCGGGCCCCGTGGGCCAGCGCGAGTCGCTACTCAGTCCGGCAAGGGCCGCGTAGGATGGCCGCCACTCCGACACCTGCGCCTCCAGCTTCTCCCGGTTCCGGCCGGCCGTGAGCGCCACCAGCCGGAAGTGCTCCTGCTGGCGCCGGAGCACATCCAGGGTGCTGTGACCAATCGAGCCGGTCGAGCCCAGGAGAGCCACGCCTCGCTGGGTGCGGGCCACGGTCATCAGATCACTCCGAAGGCGCGGTACATTGCCGCCGCCGTGGGGATGACGAAATAGAGAGAATCGAATCGGTCCAAGACGCCCCCGTGTCCGGGAATGAGGTGGCTAGAATCCTTAACGCCTGCCTCCCGTTTGAACAGAGACTCGGCGAGATCTCCTACCTGGCCAATTACCGAGAGCACGGCCGCGATGGCGACGAGCTGCCAGAGTGGAATATCCAGACCCACCCGGGGGAAGATCAGGAAACCGAACACAGGGGCCATGAGTATGCCCCCAACGACGCCTGCGCTGCTGCCCGACATGGTTTTCCCCGGACTTACTGCGGGCGCAAGCTTGGGACCACCTACGGCGCGCCCGCCGAACATGGCGGCCGTATCGCATACCCAGGTGACAACCAGCGGGAAGAATACCAGCCCGGCACCGGGCCAGGACTTGAGGGCGAAGCTGGTGTGCCGGATTGCCAGCAGAAAGGCGGGGAGCGCGCCGGTGTATGCCACTGCCAGAAGAGTGATGCTCGCGGCGGACAGCGGCCGTTCGCTGGGCGCGCGCGCGGCAAGCACCCAGCTGAGCAGAAGCAACAGCCAGATGGCGGCAAGATAGGGCCACCAGAGGCCCACCCAACGGCGCACATCGGCCGTCGCGATCACGCCGTACACCAGCAACGGGAGCGCCGCGGCGCTGAGCAAGGCGAGCGGCCGCACCGGCTGCACGTTGCCCCGGCCAGCCAGATCCAGCAGCTCACGCGCGCCGAGCGCTCCTACGACGGCTAACACGAACGCCAGCGGGGCTCCGCCGTACCAGATGAGGGCCAGGGCAAGCGGAATTGCAACCACGGCAAATCCGACCCGCCGGACCAGATTGGCGTCCATTGTCATGTGTCAGCGGAAGGACGCCGACCTCGCCTGCGGCTCGGTTGCGCGTCCATGCTCATCCGGCTTCGACGCGGCCAAACCGCCGTTCGCGCCGCTGAAACTCCAGAATGGCTTCGAAGAGGTGTCGCCGGGTGAAGTCCGGCCAGAGCACGGGCGTGACGTACAGCTCGGCATAGGCGAGCTGCCAGAGCAGAAAATTGGAGATCCGCATTTCCCCCGACGTCCGGATCAGCAGATCGGGATCGGGCCACGGAGCGGTATAGAGCATGCGACCCACCGCCTCCTCGTCGATGTCGGCCGGGTCGAGCTTCCCTGCGGCCACTTCCTGAGCCAGCATGCGGGCGGCTCGGGCAATCTCGGCTCGGGCGCTATAGGAGATGCACAGGTTCAGCGCGAGCGAGGTACCCCCGGCCGTCTCCGCGATGATACGATCGACCGCGTGACGAGCACCATCGCCCAGCTGGTCCAGGTGGCCCAGGACCCGGACCGACACGCCCTGCTCCCGAAGCTCGGCGGCCTCCCGCGCGATGTATTCCTCCAGCAGCTTCATCAAGGCTTCGATTTCGCCGGCCGGCCGCTTCCAGTTCTCCTGGCTGAAGGCGAAGAGCGTCAGAACGCCAACGCCGGCCTGCAGACAGCCCTCGACCACCTCTCGAACCGCCTTCATCCCGGCATGATGGCCCAGCGGACGTGGCAAGGAGCGTCCCTTGGCCCAGCGGCCATTGCCATCCATGATGATGGCGATGTGGCCAGGAACCGCGCCATGAACCCGCAGCCGCTGCAGCAGATCGTTGCTCATCCGGTCAGACTTCCAGGATCTCCGCTTCCTTGGAATGAATCAGCCCATCGATCTGCTTGATGTGCTCGTCGGTGAGCTTCTGGATCTCCTTTTCGGCGTGCCGCTTGTCGTCTTCGGAGATCTTCTCGAGCTTCTTGATTCGGGACAGCGTGTCGGTCCGGGCGTGCCGCACCGCAATGCGCCCTTCCTCACCCAGCTTATGTACCACTTTCACCAGATCCCTGCGGCGTTCTTCCGACAAGGCCGGAAGCGGCACCCGGATCAGATTGCCCTGAGTGGCTGGATTGAGGCCGAGATCGGAATCCCGGATGGCCTTCTCGATGGCACCGCTGAGGGACTTGTCGAAAGGCTGGACCGTCAGCAGCCGGGGCTCGGGAGCATTGATCATGGCGACCTGATTGAGCGGCACCTGACCCCCGTAGGCTTCCACCCTCACGATATCGAGGAGGGAGGTGCTGGCCTTCCCGCTCCGGATGGAGGTGAACTCCCGCTTGGTGCTTTCGACCGCCTTGTGCATGAGCTCGCGGCCATGCTTGGTGAGTTCCGGAATTGTGCTCATCGCACGATCGTCCCCACGCGCTCGCCCTGAAGCACCCGTGTGATGGCGCCGGGCTGATTGATATTGAAGACTATGATGGGCAGCTGATTGGCTTTACACAGACCGAACGCGTTGGCGTCCATGACCGCGTAGTTCTTCACGATGGCTTCCTGGAAGGTGAGCTCGGGAATGAAGGTAGCCGAGGAATCCTTGCGTGGATCACCGGTATAGATGCCGTCCACGTTGGTGGCCTTGAGAATCACCTGGGCCTCGATCTCGAGAGCCCGCAGTACGCCGGCGGTGTCGGTGGAGAAGAACGGGTTTCCGGTACCCGCGGCAAAGATGATCAGCCGGCCCTTCTCCAGGTGGCGAACGGCCCGTCGGCGAATGTAGGGCTCGGCCACCGACTCCATGCGGATGGCCGTCATGACCCGGGTGTCCACGCCGATCTTCTCCAACACGTCCTGCAGCGCCAGTGCGTTGATGACGGTCCCGAGCATCCCCATGTAGTCGGCAGAAACGCGGTCCAGTCCTTCGCGGCTGGCGGCAGTGCCCCGGATGATGTTACCCCCACCCACCACCAGAGACAGGTGCACGCCCATGGCGTGCACCGCTTTGATTTCCTCGGCGAAAGCCTCGACCATATGGTAGTCGAGACCAAAGCCCTTATCGCCGGCCAGCGCCTCGCCCGAGATCTTGAGCAGGGCGCGGGTGTAGGCGAGGGCCATCAAACCTCTCCGATTTTGAACCGGGCAAAGCGCCGGACCGAGATCACCTCGCCCAGTTTGCCGGAAGCCTCCTTGAAGAGCTGGCCAACCGTCTTCTTGTCGTCGCGCACGAACAGCTGCTCCGTCAGCGTGCGCTCGGCCACGAATTTCTTCAGCTTGCCGTCTACGATTTTACTCCGGATGTTTTCCGGTTTGCCTTCCTGGACCACCTGCTCCTCGGCAATCCGGCGTTCCCGCTCGATCAGCTCGGCGGGCACATCCTCCGGGTTTACCGCGATGGGATCGGCGGAGGCCACGTGCAGCGCGATGTCTCGGGCGAGCTGCTGGAAATCCTCGGTCCGGGCGACGAAATCGGTTTCGCAGTTGAGCTCCACCAGCGAGCCCACCTGTCCGTTGTGGTGCAGATAGCTCACCACCAAGCCCTGCGACGCTACCTTTCCGGCCCGCTTTTCGGCCTTGGCGATTCCCTTCTTCCGGAGAATCTCCGAAGCCTTGTCCATATCGCCACCGGACTCCTCCAGGGCGCGCTTGCAGTCCATCATACCGGCGCCGGTGCGCAGGCGGAGCTCACTGACGTCCTTCGGTGAAATTGTCGTGCTAGCCATAGTCTCCAACCAGGGGTTTCACGCTGGGGTGAATAGTAAAGCCGCCGCTCGTGCCCGGCAGGCTGAGCGGCGGCAGACTGCCTGTAGGGCCGTTGTCTGCTTAGGCGCCCGTGTCGCTCACGGCCCCGGGAGCCGCTGCTTCCGCCACTCCCTCGGTGTCGGCGTCGGTCTTCAGCCGGGCCGCAATAGCCTCGGGCTTGGGCCGGCGCTTGCGGCGGGGGCGGCGGCGCTTACGATCGGCGTCGGCATCGCCCTCGCTGCCGGCATCCGTGCTATAGGTCTCCGCCTCGAGATCTTCGGTAACCTCCCGCATGGGCATCTGCGAGCGAGCTTCCTTAATCACGTCGGCCACGGCCGCGGTGATCAGGGAGACCGAGCGGATGGCGTCATCGTTGCCGGGAACCGGGACGGTGATCACGTCCGGGTCTGCGTTGGTATCCACGATCGCGACGACCGGAATTCCCAGCTTGTTGGCCTCGGCCACCGCAATTTTCTCCTTCTTGGCATCGACGATAAACAACGCGCCGGGTACCCGACCCATGCCCTTGATGCCTTCGAGGTTGCGGCTCAGCTTCACCCGCTCGCGCTCGAACAGGAGCTTTTCCTTCTTGGTGTAGTTCTCGAAGTC
>JBJMPB010000329.1:0-2569 GCA_045803455.1 Gemmatimonadales bacterium
TCCCAGCGACTCGGGCGGGCGCAACCCGGGCCGGCGGACCCATCACGGCCCGGCCCAGCGCCCGTCTCAGTCCATTACCAGCCCGCCTGGCGTCAACACGCGCGAGATTACCGCTCACAATCAGCCGTCGGTGGAATCAGGTTAAGTGAGCGGTAGCCAGCCGACTGAATCGCGCTGAAATGCACGAAGACATCTTCGCCGGACTCAGGAGCGATGAAGCCATAGCCCTTATCGGCGTTGAACCATTTCACGGTTCCAACCGTCATGTCCTTATCCCTTCCCTCCACGTCTTGGAAGTATCGACCCAACGCCGGACCCTATCTGGCGCCGACGGCAAGGGACAAGCTCGACCTGCGGGTTGCGAGGCAAAACGTGAACCTCTGCCGGGCGCACAAAAACGGCTACAGCCGCTGCCTGCCACAACCGGGCGGCCACCGACGCTACCCGACCGGGAGATCCGGGCCCTGCTGGAAACCCTGTCCGAGCCATCCCCGACCGGCTAGCCGCGCGCCTCGCCTGACAGCCCCGACATCAATGTTGTCCGTGGCTCGATGGCCGTTCGGGATCGTCCTCCGCTCGATCGGGGTCGTGTCGGACCGGGGCACGGCCGACTTCCTCTGTGCGAGAGACAATCCGGGTCATCGAACGACCTGGGCGAACGCGCGCAACAGCCACTGACCTGTGAGGCCGACTGACCGTTGCTATCCGCTGTTGTCCGTGATCGTCCGGTGGTGTGCAGCCCCAGTGCGGCCCAGGGTCACAAGCTTGGAGGCACAGTCGAGGGCCAGGGTCGGTCCTGCTCCGACGCCGAACCGCGAGGTCAGGGCCGATCTGCAGGAGCCGTGGTTGACCGGTCGTAACCGCTTGTATCCGCTGACTAGGACCCGCCGAGGGCACGGCCGGGAGGGACAGGAGCAGGGCTATCACCTCCGTTCCTGATCGCATGGAAGGACCAGGATCCAATCCGAGGTGGCGGACGAGGTACCGGGTTAGGGCAATGGCGACGAGCGTTCGAAATCTATCCCGTCAAACTGCCCCAGTCCGTATCGAACCTCGGTGGCGGCTCGTACAGCTGACCGGAGACAAACCAAGATCGCGGTAGATCTCAGTTCTCTTGGGGTAAGAAGACGCCGAGCGCTCAATCAGCGAGCGCTTGCCGAGAGGAGGCCAGGGTGCCCGAAGGCGAACCGTGTCCCTACTGCGCGCACCTCGCCCCCAATCCTGAGGAGCTCCGCCTGCACCTGCTCCACCTGCACCCGGAGGTTGAGCCGGAGCCGGATTGGTGGGATCGCGACGCCGTGCCACCGCCGCCGCTGCTCTTGTGATCAGCACCTGGCCTGACGACCGGTAGCTGCCGTCATCGGGTTCGTCGCCGTGGCTTGAGGCGTGGCCGGGAGTTCTACGATGCCTCAATCCTGGGGATTGTCCGGCGGGGAGTCTCATCGCGTAGGCCGCTGACCTAGGCAACCTGGTGGGGAGGGACGGGATCGAACCGCCGAGCTTGCGGTTTTCAGCCGGTGCCAGTCATCCGGCACCGTACGGAACGATCCGTATGAGGCGCATCCGCCCTGCTCAGCAGGGGCATGGTGGACTTGGTCATCCGGGTTGATCCAGGACTGTTACGACCGGTGCAGCTAGCTGGGCACAACGCCCGACACAACGCCACGGCTCGGCCACCCGATGAGTATGGGGCTGATCCCTCTGGCCCGCCGGAGCGTTCGAGGAAAGGGCCAAGCGGCTGCGCCATAGCGCCCGGGAGCGCAAGAGCTTGCTGCCGAAGGCGGATGCGGGGAATAGTTTGGGTGCTCCTGGTTCTCCGGCACAGAGATGGAGATAGGGACAAGGAGGTGGGCCATGAGGCGCATCCTGTTCGTCGTCACCGCGGTCCTGCTCGTCCTGGTGCTCAGCTTCGCCGTGGCCGGCTGCCGCAAGAGCAGCGGGAACAAGGGCGGCGGCGGCGGGTACCTGCCGGCCCCAACGAGGACCGTGCAGACTGCCAGCGCCTGATCGCGCAACGACAAGCTGCCGGCGAGTCGTCCGGCCTGGCGAAGGACCAGAGGCGCCGAGCGCGGCGCCATGCGGCACGAGATCCGGTCGCCAGCGTCGCAGCCACCAGCGCACACATCTCATCCGCCACACCCATGGCCTGAGGTGGTGACGATCATTCGGGCGTCGTCGACCGTCGATCTCGCGACCCGTCGCCAGGGTCACGACGACGCCCTCACTTCCACCACTCCGCGCGACGCGGCTCGGACCGCTGCGGCCATGGTCCTCGCCGTCGCCGAGTTCGTCGGTAGCTACGAACGCTGAGGTAGCCGGTCGTTGACACCCGAGGACACCCGAGCTGATCGCCACATCGACCAAGCGGCCGCGTCCCATGCCACAGCGAATCAGGCGGCTCAAGCCACCCAGCAGACAAGCACCCGACACGCGCACCCGTTCGGTCACTCTTGCCGCATTAACGACAGTCTGTTGATCCTCCGGTGCGCTGACATGCGGTCACCCACAAGGCGCTGTCGAACCCGGCGCCGCGGTTGGGGTCGCGACCGGCCCACGCGGCGCATTCACC
>JBJMPB010000337.1:0-2906 GCA_045803455.1 Gemmatimonadales bacterium
GCGGTTGACCAACTGTTCGCTGAGCGGGCGTTCTGGCTCTACGCCACCGGACATCGATTGGGTGATATGCGGCGGTTGATTCGGCAGTATGGGCGCGACCCGGAAACGGTGTTCCCAACCGGCGACTGGTTCAAGGGCGGCCTGACTTATGGGACTGACGTAAACCTCCCACTGCCACGAAGAGAGCAGAACAACCCGAACGTGCCGACCACAGGTGGAGGCTGCCTGAACCGGGATGCGTAGTTGGCTAGGAGCTAGGAGCTGGGGGCTGGGAACTAGGAGCTGCAAGCTCCAAGCTCCTAGCTCCTAGCTCCTAGCCGTCACTAAAACACTGAAAGGGATGATCTGCCGAGATCGCTCTCCAGGATCCACTTGACCCCCTGGCCGGGTTGGATCCGGAGATCGTCACTGGTGGTAGAGCCGGACCCGCCGACCGCATAGGCTCGCAGACGGACGTTTCCTCCTGTGGTCAGTTTGCGGAAGGGAAATGTGAAATGGCCGTCGCTGAGCCCCGCGACCATTCCCAACCGCTGCGACTGACTGCCGTCCATGAGATATATGACGATATCGCTCCAGTGGTGATTCTCGACTTGTACCAGGATTTCCGAGTCGAGTGAGGAGTCGTTCGATTCCGAGGAACCCTTCGAGTGGGATGAAAAAAGACCACAGCCCACGCTCGCTGAGAGCAGCACACCGAAGATGAGGGCCCCTCTCAGCGCGACCATGGGTGTCAATACACCGAGAAGCTGGATCGGTCGAGATTGTTTTCCAGGGTCCAGGTGATCACCTGGCCCGGTAACACCAGGATGTTTTCGCTGGTGAACGGCTGCCCGGCAACGGGCAGGGCCCGTAACCGGACGCCGGCGCTGTTATTGAGCCGTTGGGAGGGAAAGTCAAAGCTGCCCGCGCCCAGAGCCGTGACCATGCCCAGGCGCTGCGGAAGACCACCGGCCATCAAGTAGACCGTGATGTCGCTCCAGTTGTGGCTCTGGACTTCTACCAACACGGAGCTCGACTGGTCTGATGAGGATTTGGGAGCAGGGTGGTGATGCGGGAAGAGCAGGCCGCAGCTCGGAACTGCAGATACCAGGGCGCCCACCAGGACCGCGAGCCGGATCACTGGAATCAGGAATCGCGGCCTAGTGGGTTGCGGCCTGCTCTGCCTGTCTCTTAAGGTGTCGGCCATACCACTCCACGTACCGCTGGAGCCGGTCCCGCTCGTAGCTGGGCTTCTTGATCTCGTGGTACTCCCCCGGATAAATCACCAGCTCGGTGTCCCGGCCCAGGCTCTTCAGCGCCTGGTACATCTGCTCCGAGTTGAGCAGAGGAACGTTAAAGTCTTTGTCCCCGCACATGAAGAGCGTCGGCGTCACGATCCGGTCGGCATGAAAGAAGGGGTAGGACACCCGGAGCCAGGGCTCGGTGTTTGCCCACGGGGTTCCTAGCTCTGCCTCGTATTCTCTGACGTACTGATCGGTACCGTACCCGGCAAGTGCATTTCCCTGCCCCGCCCCACTGATTGCCGCCTTGAAGCGGCGGTCTCGGGCAATCACCTGATCCGTCAGCATTCCGCCATAGCTCCAGCCGCCCACGCCCAAGCGGGTGGAATCCGCTACTCCCTGCGCCACGGCGTAGTCCACGGCGGCGAGCACGTCCTGTCCGTCCTTGTTTCCCCAATCGGCCCAGATGGCGGTCGAGAATTTTTCACCGCGGCCCGAGCTGCCCCGAGGGTTGGCCGCGACCACGGCAAACCCCTCGGCAGCGAACAGCTGCCATTCGAAGGCGAACTCATTGGAGAACTGGTACACCGGACCGCCGTGAATTCGGAGAATCGTGGGAACAGGCTTTCCCTGCTGAAACCCAACCGGTCGTACTAGAAACCCATTGATGGCCGTGCCGTCCCGGCTCCGAAATGAGATCTCCTCCACCGGAGCCAGCTGGACCCCGCGAAGCCAGCCGTCATTCTGCCGGGATAGCGGCCGCAGCTCGCCGTTGTCGAGGGCGAACACCTCGGCGGGCGCACCGGGAGTGCTCGCGAGCACCGTGACACGACTGCCCGCGCCCGAGTAGTCGCTCACCAGCCGGCGTCCCTTGGTGAGCAGCTGCACCCCGCCTCCCTGAGCCGGAACGCTGGCGAGCTGAGTGACCCGGTCGTCTTCCAGCAGGAACAGAATGCTGGAGCCGTCGGCCGACCACCGTGGGGAGAGAACGTTTCGATCCAGAGTAGGAGTCAGCACCCTGGCCGGCCCGCCGCCTGCGGGAACCACCGCGAGCTTTTGACCTGCGTAATAGATCAGCTTGGGGGACCCTCCCTGCACGTAGGCCAAATACTTTCCGTCCGGACTCCAGGCGGGACCCCGGCCGCCCCATTCGGGGTCCATATCCGGACCCGGAAACGTGGTCAGCTGGGTAGGGGTGGCGCCCGGCGTCGCGTCGACCACATAGATGTCCCAGTTGTTGGTGCGGTCGAAGTCAGCCTGGCGCTTGCTCGCGAATGCAACCCGCTGCCCATCCGGCGACCAGGATGGGGCCAGCTCGTTGTAGCTGCCCGGCATCAGGAGAGTTGCCTTCCGGCTCGCCAGGTCGAGGACATACAGGTGGTCCCGTTGCTTCCCCAGATAGCCGGTCTCGTCTTCCTTGAACTGGAATCGGTTGATCACGATGGGAGGAGTCCGCCGGGTGCTGGTATCGCTGCCCGTTGCCACCGTGTCGGGTTCCGGGTCACTGGCAATCAGGGCCAGGCGCTTGCTGTCGGGCGACCAGGCATACTGGCTCACTCCTCCCGGCAGATTGGTAATCCGTTCGGCTTCTCCTCCCTCCCGATTGAGTAGCCACACCTGCTGCACCTCGTGCGGATCCTCCCGGTCCGAGAGAAACGCCAGGTAGCGGCCATCCGGGCTCCAGCG
>JBJMPB010000464.1:0-12612 GCA_045803455.1 Gemmatimonadales bacterium
CCAACAGCATAGCCTCACCGGCGGCGCGTCCGATACTGGCGCAGGCGGCTCGTGAGCTGCTGCTCGCCCAGTCATCGGACTGGCAGTTCATCATCTCCACTGGAGCGGCCGCCGATTACGCCGAGCAGCGTATACGGCAGCACTGCACCGACGCCGAGGAGCTGATCGCGGCGCTGGCGGCGGGCAACGACTCTCAGTTGGAGAGTGCGCAACGCCGAGCGGAAGAGCTGGGACAGCGGGATCAATTGTTTCCCAATGTCATTCCGGCAATTGCCGCTGCCCTGGGCGGATCGCGTTCCCTCGTAGTCGGATAATCATGCCTCCCATTCGTTTCGTCTTTGGTCTCCATTTGCATCAACCAGTTGGCAACTTCGACCACGTGTTCGAGCAACACGTGGCCGATGTGTATCGCCCTATCCTGGAACGGCTGTCGGGCCGGGGATTCCTGCCGGCGGTGTTGCATCTCTCCGGGCCGCTGCTCGAGTGGCTCGAAGCCAACAACACCGGATATCTCGATTTCCTCGGCCGGTTGGTCAGCGACGGAAAGGTGGAGCTGCTCCTTGCCGGTTTCTACGAGCCGGTCCTCGCCTCGCTTCCCCGGCCTGACCGGGTGGAGCAGATCCAGTGGATGCGCGAGGCCATACGCCGCCGTTTCGGCGTGGACGCGAGGGGTCTCTGGCTGACCGAGCGGGTGTGGGAGCCCGAGCTGGCCGCCGATCTGGCCAACGCCGGGGTTCGCTATGCGCTGGTGGACGACCGGCACTTTCTGGTCTCCGGGTTTGCCGCCGAGCAGCTCCACACGCCGTATTGGACCGAGAGCGACGGCCGGAGAGTGGCTGTCTTTCCCATCGATGAGCGGCTCCGGTATCTGATTCCGTTTCGGCCGCCGGAGGAAACCGCGGAATACCTGCGCGAGCTGCGTGGCGCCGGCCACCGCTTGGCGGTGCTGGCCGACGATGGCGAGAAATTCGGCGGCTGGCCCGGTACCAAGGAATGGGTTTATGAACGGGGCTGGCTGGACCGATTCATGGGCACGATCAGCGGGTTGATCGAGGGCGGAGAGGTTGAGCTCAGCACCCTGACCGCCGCGTTGGAGCACGTGCCCAGTGGCGGGATCGCATACCTCCCCAGCGCCTCATACCGGGAAATGGAGGGGTGGTCTCTCCCTCCCGATGCGGCGCTCCGGCTGATCCGGCTCGAACGGGACCTCGGTGAGGCGCGCATCTCGGGCCCGGATGGCCCCCTGATTCGGGGCGCGCATTGGCGAAATTTCCTGGTCAAGTATTCCGAGTCCAACCGGATGCACAAGAAGATGCAGGCGCTCTCGCTTCGGCTCCGCGACGCCGGTGACCCGCCGCTGGCGCGCCGCGCCATCGGACGAGCCCAGTGCAATGACGCCTACTGGCATGGTGTATTCGGCGGGTTGTACTTGCCCCACCTGCGAGAAGCGATCTGGCGCAATCTTTCTCTGGCCGAACAGGAGCTGCGGAGGGGCCAGCGGTTGGAGGCCGAAGTGTGGGACATCGACGGCGACGGCCATGAAGAAATTTGGGTGCACTCCGATGGCTTCTCGGCAATCGTGAGTCCCTGGCGCGGGGGAGCCCTCGAGGAATACACCCTGTTTTCCACTGCAACCAATTATGCCAATACGCTGACCCGGCGACGGGAAGCGTATCACGATACGGCCTTGGAGCAGCGGGCTGAAAGCGAACGTCATGAAGGCGGAACGCCCAGCATTCACGATATCGAAGAAGGGATTCGGCTCGACCAGCGTCCTCCGATCGACCCCGACGATCGCGCCTTGTTCGTCGATCGAGTGCTCTCCAGCTCTTTGCAGCGGGAGCAGTTTGCCTCGGGAGACTACTGGCCCATCAAGTCGTGGGCTCGCTGCCACTACACGCCCGACATCAGGCAGGAACCCGAGGCAGTCGAGATCAGGCTGAATGGAGAAGGACTTGCCAAGCAGTTTCGGTTTTTGCGCGACGGAACCGTTACGGTGAGCTACACCTGGGAGGGAACAGTCGGTCAGCCAAGCGACCTGTTCAGCACCGAACTCTCGCTCTTTGCTCCGCTTCCCCTCCTCACGGAGCCCGCGGCGGAGATCTGGACCTTTCCCATCGAGACGGTGGCCAAGTCTGAACGGGGGCTGGACCGTACTCGTCAGGGCGAGTCGTTCACCCTCCGATGGCCGGTGGAGGTTGGTACCGCAATCATCGAGCTCCCGGCCACGCCGACCCAGTCACTCGAGCCCGCCGTCAGCGCCAAGATCGCAGATCTGGGCTGAGCTGATCAGCGGGACCTTCCCGCTACGACCGCGGTATCAATACTCCGGCAGCGCAAGTGCTGCAAATACCATGGGTAGTATGGGCATTGTGCTGGCGCTCCAGAAACTGCTCCATTGCCAGCCACTCGTCTCCAGCCCGAACCCGCCGACACCAGGCGCAGATCACCACTAAAGATTCGAGATATTCAATCCGGCGAAATGCGCGGTAGTTGATGGTGACGACCACCGCTCCCACCGCCAGGGCCAGCGCTGACTCGAGCAGGCCCTCGCCCGGCCGTAACGGTGTGGCCGGGGTACCAAATAGCAGTCGCGGCAGGTCCAGAATCTCGTCCAGCCATATGATCGCGATGATGAGGAGAAATCCGGCCGCTTCCAGTGCCAGCGTGTAGCGCAATAGCGCGCCTCGGAGCGTCACGAGCCTTGGCCTCAATGAGTGTTGGAATGACCTCCCGATGGGCCAGGTGTTCTGATCCCACCTGAACAGATAATAGGATGCTCAGTAGTCGGCTGTAGTCTCCCTCCACTACCGGCGTAGCTATTCCGCTCGACGCCCAGCCACATCACCGATAAAGGATGAGTGGTGGGAAGGTGCAAACTCTTGCGATGCCCTTGAGCATGGACGGCTGGTGGCGCGTGTCTTGCCCCCGCTGCCGCCATCCTTAACCCATGTGGGCTAAATGTTCAGCAACAGTTTCGTTCGGCCTGTCCGAATGCAATACGCGTTCGCGGTTTGCGGGTCGCTGCTGCTGGCGGCCTGCGCCTCCAAATACTCGCAGGTTCCGGCTCGGCTGGACCTGGCCCCGTATGGCCGTATTGCCATCGTCACGTTTGCGGCCGATCGGCCGAATGATCCGATGAGCACATTGGCAACCCAGCAGTTTGCCGAGGCTCTGCTCGCGAACCAGAACGGTGTCGAGCTGCTCGAGCTCGGATCGGCAGACTCTTCACTGAAAGCGCTTCCGCCTGCTACCGACGCGGTGGCATTGGCTCAGGCTCTCGGTAAGCAGAAGAACGTCCCGGCCGTGTTCGTCGGTACCCTCAAGTTGTCGCAGCTGAAGCCTCATGGTCATATCGGCGCATCGGGCATGAACGTGCAGGCCGGCGTCTCGGCCGAGCTCACCGTGAGGTTGTTGTCGACCAGCACCGGAGGCACCGTGTGGCGCTCGAGCTCGACGGCAAATGGCACGGTGGGACAGCTGAACATTTCGGACCGGCTGCCCTCGATTGCGGTCCGGGACAAGGAAGAGGCGTACGGTGAGATTGTGCGTCAGCTGATCGTGGACGTTACTCGAGATCTGCGTCCCACCTGGGTCAAGCAGTAGCGCGCCGAGCGGTCTCTTCGTCCAGGCGAGCCCGAATGGCCGCCAGCAAAGGGTCTGCCGCGGTATACTGCTGCCCATAGGCGAGATTGAACGCGTAATCGAAGTCGGGAGGATTTTTCCCCTGGGTGTGTTGCAGAATGGTTTCCAGCTTGTCCAGCCCTTTGGCCAGCTTCGCTTCGGGAGAGCTGGCCGCCTCGTAGTCGTCCCAGAGTTCGATAATCTCACGGCGTAAATCCGGCGGGAGTGGCTCGCTGAGCTCCAGCAGATCTGCTCGTTCATGGCCGGCCTTTGGCGCTCCCGCTGACTGCAGCGGCGCCGGCACGTCGCCTCCGAGGGCTTCGCCCAGATCGTGGATCAGACACATTTTGAGCAGCCGTGCCAGATCGAGTCCGGGAGTGCGGCCGTAGAGCAGCATTGCCATGAGTGCCAGGCGCCAGGTGTGCTCCGCCACGCTCTCCCGATCACCCGCGGAAGTCCAGCCGCTGCGAGTGACGGTTTTCAGCCGCTCGGCCACCCGAAGAAAGGTGAGGATGCCCTCGATGTCGGTGGGCTGCATGTGGACTCCGCTGCTAAGCCTTGGTGCTCCTTCCCGGCGGCCACGCCCCTAACAACCGGCGCACCACCACCAACTCACCAATATGGTAAGCGGCGTGGTCGGCAGCCAGCAGAATCTCTCGCAGGTAGGTCTGACCTTCACCATGTGGTATCCGAGCTTCAAGCGCGATCTCTGGATCTTTGCTCAGATCCTGCAGCGCCGCCCGGTCTCTGAGGAAGTCCCGGACGCTCTTGTCCCAGGCAGCAGAATCCGGCGGTGAGTCAGAGGACGGCCAATAATTGTCCGGCCACTTAAGCTCGCGGTACTTCGGATTGCGGCAGAAATCCAGAATGTCCGCCTGAGTGATCCGGAGATGCTCGACCAGCTGCCAGGGTGAATAAGGCAGAGTCGACGGTCTGGTTCCCCGCAAATGCACCGGCAAATCGGCCATCGCAGACTCGAAGCTGGTATGTGCGTCCTCCCAGCTGAGCAGCTTCACGAGGTGTTCTCTGATGCTCGAATCGGCCACGACTCACTCCTGATCGGATTCGGCCGGGTTCTCTATCGCTCTGCGCAGCGCTTGGAATGCCCGCGTCAGGTCGGGCAACTGGTGGTTCGCGTTCAAGCCGCTTGGGTTGGGCAGTACCCAGAGACCGCTCTGACTAATCCGCTCCTGCTGGCGTCCCGCTGCGGCCTTGGGCCGGTCAAACGCCGTACGATAGGCGCCGATCCCCACCACCGCCACCCAGCGGGGCCGGTAGCGCGCAACCTTTCGGTCGAGTCGCCTTCTGCCGGCCCGCAACTCCTCCACCGAGAGCTCGGCTGCAGTCGCGGTGGCCCGGGCAACCAGATTGGTGATGCCCACCCCTTGGTCCAGTAGCAGATGCTCGTCCCAGGGACTCACCAGCCGGCGAGTAAATCCAGCGGCGAACAGTGCAGGCCAGAAGCGATTTCCCGGCCGCGCGAAGTGGTGGCGCGTAGCCCCGGAATAGAGCCCGGGGTTGATGCCGCAGAACAACACCTCGAGATGGGGTCGGATCAGATCAGGAACCGTGCGACCTACGGCAGCCGCAACCTGAGCCCTGCTGGGCCGGGGCCGACTCGATGCGGGACTATTGACCACGTTCAGAATAGAGTGAGCAGGATCGTCAGGACAGAAGCCGTGATTAACGATTTGAGGTAAACGCCGCGGGCCTGGCGTCTGATCGAAGAGAGCTCCAGAGTATCGCTGATCTGCTCTGGGCCTTCGTCCATGTCGCGCTGACCGCGCGCGGCGAGCTTTACTCAGGTACCTTCGCGAGCCTGAAAGAAGCCCAGTGCCGCTGCCCACAGAGGAATCACGAGCAAGATTCGCCAGCCACGCGCGACATCAACGTGGATGAGCATTGCCGCTGCAACCAGGCTGGCACCGAGGAGTACGACACCGAAGGTGAGCCGCTTGCGGCGCTCATGGGGACCGATGTTGGCGGTAACGGTGGACATCAGATCCGATCCCGATCCGGTCGGCATTACCCGGCCGGCTTGGCCGGCCGTCCCGGAGTGAGCCTCTTCTCTGCCCGACCCTTCACGTAGGCGTAGACTGCCTGAATCTGGTCGGGGCTCATTGTTCCCTTGAATGCGGGCATTCCCCGATGCGGGCGCCCCTCGCTCACAACCTGGCTGAATTTGTCCGGCGTGTCGATGGGGCCCCCGGGAGCCAGCGACACCAGCAGATTGGCTGCCACGGGATTGGGCAACACATCCTGACCGTGGCACCGGGCGCAGTTCACGCTGTACTGCCGCCAGCCTTCGTACTCGGTCGGGCTCACCTTGGGAGCGTTCCCTGGCTGATCACCAGCCGGCCTCTGTGGCGCTCCAGGGGGAGTGTCAACCGTGGAAGACTGCGAGAGCGTTGGAGAAGTGGCAGCTGACGCCCGGAATCCGGAGCCAAACCCGGTCAGGATTACGCCCGACAGCAACGCCACGTAAATCCGAAACATCATCCGCCGGACTTCACCGCCGGACGTCCCGGATGGATCTTGGCATCACTCCGACCTTTCACATACGAGTAGATCGCTTCAATAGTGGGCATTTCCATACCGAGAGAACACCATGAGGGCATGCCCTTGGCCGGGCGGCCGGCGCAGACCGTTTGAATGAACAGCTCCTTGGTGTTGATGGGGCCGTCCGGTTTGAGCGACACGATGAGATGAGGCGCGATGGTCGTTCCCTGCGCGTCTTCGCCGTGGCAGCGGGCGCAGTTCAGGTTGAACTGCTTCCAGCCGTCGTACACCTGCTGGGGGACGGTATCGAGCGGCGCAGTGTGGTAAGGATCGCGCAGCGGCGCACTGGCCGCGGCTGTCTGCGAGGGCGCTGCTGCGCTCTCCGCCGGCTGCGCCATCCTGACGCTGTCTGGCCGGGGAGAGACCGCCTGAACAGTGGTGTCAGGACGCTGAGGCTTGGCCTGCGCTGCAGGTTTGGGCTTGGTCGGCCGGGGTGCCGGCTTCGGCGGAGCCGTCTTGGTGGCGACCGCCTTGGCGGTATCGGCCCGAGCAGTGGTCGATTCGGGCCGGGTCATGCTCGAGGTGTCATTCACCTGGGCGCTGGTGTCGCTCGATGTACCGGCCGCCGTGTCCGCACCGGAGGACGGGGTCGTATCCCGCGATACCACACCGGAGCGCTGTTCGGCCCCGCAGCCCGCGAGGCCGGCCAGCACGAGCACGCCTGTAAGCGAGGCCGTGCGTCCCCGCCGAGTCCAATGCTTCCGCCAAGCACCAATCATTTGAGTCACCCCCTCCTCTCCGGTGGTCGTGGAGCGCGTCGTATGATCAAAGATCGTTTGCCAGCCCAGGTTGCTAGGTGACGCAGGTCACGAGAACGGTGCATGAATCCAGACCCCAAATTATTATCCCGGCATGACGCAGAATCCGAACACTGTGACGTTGGGACTGGTGCAGATGCGTTGCACGCCGGAGCCTTCCCGGAACATGGCCGCGGCCGTTCAGGGTGTGCGAGGCGCGGCGGCGCGTGGAGCCCAGATTGTCTGCCTTCAGGAGCTGTTCCGCAGTCAATACTTCTGCCAGACCGAGGACCACGGCTGCTTTGATTTGGCTGAGCCGGTGCCCGGGCCCTCGACCGAGGAGCTCGGCAAGCTGGCTGCGGAGCTCGGGGTGGTAATCGTGGCGTCACTGTTCGAGAAACGAGCCCAGGGCATCTATCACAACACCGCCGCCATTCTCGACGCCGACGGCCGGTACCTGGGGAAATATCGGAAGATGCACATACCGGACGATCCCCAGTACTACGAAAAGTTCTACTTTACGCCGGGCGACCTCGGCTTCCGCTCCTGGGACACCAGGTTCGGCCGCATCGGCGTGCTGGTGTGTTGGGACCAGTGGTATCCCGAAGCGGCCCGGCTCACCGCGATGAGTGGCGCCCAGATTCTGTTCTATCCCACCGCCATCGGCTGGTTACCAGCCGAGAAGCAGGAGCACGGCGCGCAGCAGCAGGCCGCCTGGGAAACCATTCAGCGAAGCCACGCCATCGCGAATGGAGTCTACGTCTGCTCGGTGAACCGGGTCGGCTTCGAGGGAGCGCCGGACGCCGGAATCGAGTTCTGGGGCGGCAGCTTTGTCTCGGATCCGGGAGGTCGGCTGATCGTCAAAGGAGGTACCGGAGAAGAGATCCTGATTGCCCAGTGCGACCTCTCCAAGGTTGATGCGAGCCGCACGCACTGGCCGTTCCTGCGGGATCGCCGGATAGATGCCTACGCCGACCTCACCAAGCGGTATCTGGACTGAATCCAACTCCGGACGAGCTGGGCTACCGGATGCCGGCCGAGTGGGAGCTCCACCGCGGCACCTGGCTGAGCTGGCCTCATAAAGAGGCGTCCTGGCCGGGGAAGTTCACCCCAGTTCCCCGGATCTTTTCCCGGATGGTCGGTCTCCTGGCCGACCACGAGGAAGTCCATATCAACGTGGCCGGGCCCGCAATGGAAGACGAGGTCAGGCGACTGCTGACCGATTGCGGCACCGACACCGGCAACGTGCTCTTCCACTTTCACCCCACGAACGACGCCTGGTGCCGAGATCATGGACCAATCTTCGTGCAGCGGCCGGATCCGGAGCATCCTCAGGCCATCATCGATTGGGGGTTCAACGCGTGGGGTGGCAAGTATCCGCCGTACGATCTGGATGACGTCATACCGACCCGGATCGCCGAAGAGCTGAGCCTTCCGGTATTCCAGCCCGGTATCGTGCTGGAGGGAGGCTCCATCGATGTGAACGGTCGGGGAACTCTGCTGACCACCGAGTCCTGCCTGCTCAATCCTAACCGCAATCCTGAGCTGACTCGCCCGGAAATCGAACAGTTTCTCCGGGCATACCTCGGCGTGCGCCACATCCTGTGGTTGGGCGACGGTATTGTCGGCGACGACACCGATGGCCACATCGACGACCTTACCCGGTTCGTTGACGACCGGACCGTAGTCACCGTTGTGGAGGACGATCCGTCGGACGAAAACTACGAGCCGCTTCAGAGGAATCTGGAGCGGCTCCAGGGCATGACCGACCAGGACGGACTTCCGCTGCGGGTGGTTACCTTGCCGATGCCGCGGGGGCTGTGGCACGAGGGCCAGCGATTGCCGGCCAGCTATGCCAACTTCTACATCGCCAATGGCGTGGTGTTACTTCCGACCTACGATCCGGAGCGCGACGAAGAGGCGGGCGAGACACTGCAGCAACTGTTTCCTTCCCGCGAAGTTGTGGGCATCAATTGCACCGATCTGGTCTGGGGACTCGGCGCCTTTCATTGCGTGACCCAGCAGTGGCCGTCTCCACTGGACAGCGTAAAGCGGGAAGAACAAGCGTGAGCAGCAAGCGGGAAGACTAGGACCCTCACCGCTTACGCTTGCTTTTCCCGCTCACGCTTTTTCTGCTAGGACTTCTGCCAGGTTCCTACCAGCGCCGCACGCCGACCGCCGCAGGTGTCCATTCCCAGGCCGGCGATGCGCAGCTCGTCCTGTTCCCGGCTCACCACATAGCGAGCGTCTCCGGTCTGGCAGGCGCTGGACGCGGTATCGGCCTTGAAGACCAGGGTGTCGCCGTTGAATCGGCCTCGGCCCTTCATGTCGACCGAATCGGGCCACCGGGGCGAGGGAAGCATCAGCTCGACGCCGCCGTTGGAGGCCAGCTTCATGTGGACCTCGCCTTCTCCATAGAGGTCGCGCTTCCAGGTGCCGGCGTATTTCCCGCCGTCTCCGCCACAAGAGGCCAGCAGCCCCAGCAGCAGTGTCAGGGTGACAAGAGACCGCGTGGCAATCATGGGGACTCCTTCTTGGTGGAGGGTGTCATCAGCGTGGCTGCGTTTCCGCAGTCGGTATCGGCAGCGTCGCGAAAATCACATCGGGCGGAGGACCCACCCGATCGATTGCCTGGAGGTTGGCGGTCAAGCCATAACGCCGGTAGTCGATCCAGCTGTGGCCCCCTTCGTACATCAGCGAGTACCGCTTGTTGTAGAGCAGCTCGTTGATCAATGAGGGCTGATCGACTGGACCGGCGTAGGGAGCCAGGAGTCCGGATGTCTGCCGCACGAGATTCAAGTCGGTGACCGCAGGCCCCAGCTGGCTCAAGTTGATATTGGCTTCCGCCCGCAGCAGGATCAGCTCCTCGTTCTTGATGATCGGAATGGGCGAGTTTGGGCTGGGGTAGCGGATCCAGCCGAGGTCAGAGCTGAAAGTCTGCACCGGATCGGTGTCCGTGGTTCCGCCCGACCGGGAGGGTCGCTTCACCAGCTTGTTCAGGAAGCGCTGGTCCAGCGCCCCTCCGGGTTGCAGTTGAGCTTGGGTCTCCAGCGTTGGATGGCCGAAGTTTTCGCTGGTCTGTGAGCTCACCGCGAGCGGGTTTGCCACGTCCCCTGCACCGGTCCCAAAGTCCATGTAGACGCCTCGATCCAGCGGCGCTGCGGGATCCAGGAATGACTGGCTCAGGAACGTGAGCGCGCCGGCGTAATCCGCCCGGTACACTGCTACCCGGGCACGCAGGGCCCGGTTGAACTGCACAAACGTGGCCGGAGTGTTGAATCCGGCGAACCCCGCTGGCAGGGTGAACGGGAACGCATCTCCCACCAGTTCGGTAACCCCCTGGTCCAGCAGGGCAATGACGTGATTCCAGGCCTCCGCGTTGGTCACAAGAGGAGCCGGCGGTGCGCTGGCGTCCCGGCCGACGTCGATCGGAATTTGATCCTGGGTATGGGAGCTCAGGATGATAGTGAAGTTGTATGCCTGCAGCGTGTGGGCGAAGCCGCTGGTGGCACTCTGTTGCTCCGGCGTTAACGAGCTGGCGGTGCTGATAACCGCCAGCAGATCGTTGGCACTGCGAATGGCCGAGTACGGTTCCAACCAGTGGTCACCGCCGAAGGCACGGCTCCCCGGGTCGAGGGGACCTTGCATCATCTCCTGCACGAAGCGTGTATCGGCCGGGTCGATGCGGAAGGCCTCCCGGCCCCAAATGGCTGCATCCAGTGCCCAGTCGGCAATATCCTGACGGGTAGCGATCAGAATCCCGTTGGCTGCGGCGCCGACCTGAGCGGCCGAGGGATTCTCGCCGATCACCGCCGGGCTGTTCGGGTTGGCAATGTCAAAATCGCACCCGCCGGCTCCGACCAGGGCGAGAACCGGCAGCAGTCTGCTGAGTGTGGTCCGTGTCATGGTCAGAACCCCAAGTCGATCGAGAAGAAGAAGCTGCGGCTCGGCGGGAAGGGTGCCACATCGATATTCCGCACGATCGCCTGGTTGGCGAAGTTGCTCACCTCAGGGTCCAGCCCACGATACGGAGTAAATCGAAGGAGGTTCCGTCCGGTTACTGAGAGGCGGGCGTACCGCACTCCGCCGCCAAACAGCCTATCAGTAATCGAGGTGGGAACGTTATAGGAGAGATTCACTTCTCTAAGCTTCAGGTACGACCCATCCTGAACATAGGCATCGGTGAACCCTGCCCCCAGCCGATTCGCCCTGTCCGCACCACCACCAGGCTCGAGATAGTCCTTGCTGTTAAAGGATCCATCGTACAGGAACTCGGTCAGGTTGATGATATCCCCACCGTATTTCCAGTCGAACAGGAAGCCCAGCGTAAACCGGTGGAAGTCAATATCGTTTGAGAACGACATCTGAAAGTCCGGATTGGCGTCTCCCACCTTCCCCGCGATCGGATTCCCCGCGGCGTCAGTCCCCACCAGGCCGTAGATCTGCGTCGGCGAGCTGTCCTTCTCGATCTGGAACGTTCCCAGGGACAATGCAAAGCCACCGGTCTGAAAGGGCGGGACGTTCAGCTCAGTGATCTTGGCTTTATTGGCGAAGAATGTGGTACGGAAGATCCAGTTGATGTCACGGCTCTGTACCGGCTGCAGTGTAAGCGACGCCTCCACCCCTCGGTTCCGCATCCTGCCGCCGTTGCCGAAGACCCGGAGCTCCTGGCCGACCGACGGCGCTACGGTTTGCTCCAGGATCAGATCGCGGATGTTGCGCTGATAGAGGGTCAGCGTCAGCTCGGCTCGCCCCTTAACGAACGTAGCATCGAACCCGCCCTCGAATTCCTCCTGCCGCTCGGGCTTGATCGTGGGATCGCCGGCCCGGTTTCCGATGTAGGTGCCGAATTGTCCCCCGATCGTTCCCGTCGTGTCGGTAACGAACTTGGCTCCAAACAGCGCCCGGTTGCCGGTCTGTCCGTAGGCACCCCGGAGCTTGAACTCCTCCACACCCCCGAACGGCTGCACAAATCGATACGAAGCCGCAACCTTGGGATACAAGAAGAACTTCTCGGTGTCGCCGTTGGCGCTGCTCCGGTCGGCTCGAACACCGCCGGTGAGCAGCAAACGCCGGTCAGCGAGCAAGACCTCTTCCTGCGCGAAGATGCCGAGGTCCCGCACCGGCTCGATTCGGGATGCAACTGACTGGCTGGTGGTCTGCTGGACATTTTCCTGACCCGCCAGCAGAGTGCGCCCCGTGACCTGGGTGACATTCAGCTTTCGGTCCTCGAACTGGACTCCCGCCGACGTGGTGAACTGGGTGCCGTCCTCCGAGCCGGACGAGTTATACGTGTGACTCATGTTGAGGGCAGCGTTCAGGTTCCGGTTGGATGACCTGCTGGTCACCACCGTTCCGGGCTGGCCGTCGGCATTTTCGTACTGCAGCTCGGGCGGCGACACCAGGTCGTTGTCCTGCTGGAAATAGTCCACGCCGCCGATGCCGATAAACTGGAGCGTGCTCCGGGCCGACTGAAACGGGGTCCAGCGCAGGGTGCTGGTCCCGAAGAGGCGCCAGACATCTTCCTCGTTGGTGAGCAGGGAGAATGTCTGCAGAGGATTGCTGGCGGCGAAGGCATTGACCGGGAAGTCGGCCGCCGTCAGGTCGTCGTTGATCCCCCCGCCGGGCATGAGGTTTTGAAAGCTCGGCGTTGCAGAGAATGCGACAAAGGGACTGGTGCTCGAGTTGTCGT
>JBJMPB010000558.1:0-6166 GCA_045803455.1 Gemmatimonadales bacterium
ACAAGCGGGGCATCGTTCACCGCGATGTTAAGCCGGCGAACATCATGCTCGAAGTTGACGGCCGGGTCGTCCTGACGGACTTCGGCATCTCCAAGGCGCTTGACAGCGGGTCGGCTTTGACCGGAACCGGAAACATCATCGGAACACCGCACTACATGGCTCCCGAGCAGGCAAAAGGTCTGGAGGTCGACGGGCGAGTGGACCAGTATGCCCTCGCGGTGGTGGGTCACCAGATTCTGACTGGTAAACAGCCATTCGAAGGGTCCTCCCACAGCATTCTTTACAAGCACGTGTTCGAGCCGCCTCCCCGTATTTTCGAGAATCGCCCCGACGCCCCGGCCGATCTATGTGCCACCCTGGATCGGGCGCTGTCGAAAGAGCCGGGCAAGCGTTTCCCCGGAATGGAGGAGTTTGCTGCCGCGGTGAGTGGCGAGCGGACCGGTCCACCGACCGTGGTGAGTGCTGGTGTGACAGCATCGGAGCAGCAGGCCGCAACGAAACAGCCGCGCGCCAGGCGCAGGGTCATAGCACGGCGCGGCGTCATGGCCTTAGGTCTCTGCGCTGCACTGGCCGGCGTCTCGTGGGCCGCTTGGCGTCCGTTCCAGGAATCGACACAACCCAGGATGACCAGCAGTCCACCGTTGCCCCCGACGCTGCCGCCTCGGGAGTCAGTGCCGCCAGCGCCCAGCCAGCCCAACGTCGTCAGCGACTCCACTCGCGTCGCCGAGCCGGAGCGGCCCAGGCCCGCTAAGAAGGAATACGCGCTCCTGACTGTCACCTCCGAGCCATGGGGAACCCTCTTCGTAGGCAACAAGGAGATCGGGCCAACTCCCATTGCCGACTATCCCCTGCCGGTGGGGACCCACCGCATCAGGATCGAACAGGAGGGGTATCTCACCCGGACCGAAACCATTGTGGTGTCGGGCTCCAGTCAGATCCGGCGACGCTATGACCTGGAGCCGGCTGGACCTCAGTGATAGAGAATCCCTGGCGTGCGACCTGCCCGGTGGCCTCGCACCTCGCCAAGCAAGCCTTTCGATATTCCCGTCTCGGCCTCCTGAAGTTTTCCCGCATAGCTCGGCAATCTCTCGCGCCAGTAGCGATTTGCGCCCGAGCCCGCTCCCATTTGCGATCCTCCAGGCGGAGCCGGCTCTCGGGGCACACGCGTTGCAGTTAGGGGGCGGTCCGCCTGCGTGCTAAATCTTCACCCCGCGAGTGATCTGCGACTGCCAGAGCTCTGGCCCTAGTTCCGACCGATCGCGCGCGCATTCCCTCGGAGTAAGCCAATGGTCAGTTTCCTGAAAGGTCGCCGCCGCGAGGACGAATCTGTCATCGCCATCGACTCGAGCGGGCGCGATATCACCGCGGCCCTCGAAGCACTCGTTGCCCGGGCAGAAACCGCGGCGAACGATCTGCGTTCGCTGGGTCCGACGCTCGAACGAGCGGCGGAGATCGGCACGCTGCGGGAGCGTTGCGCGGAGCTCGAAGGCCAGGTCGAGGGTCTTCTTCGGCTTGGCGGTCAGATGGCTCTGGCTGAAGAGCAGGCCGAGCGGGTAATCAAGACCCAGGCGGCCACGGAAGCCCGGATTGCCCACGCCGGCGAGGATGTCGAGCGGCTCCAGGGGCAGATGAGCGCGCTCAGCGACAAAGTGGAAACCGCACTGCTGCTCCGGGAGCAGGTGGAGTCCTTCCTCAGCCTTCAGGGTCCACTCGCCGCTCTCCGTACCGATGCGGACGGCCTGAGGGGACAGCTGAGTGAGCTGGCGGAGAACGTCACCCGGATGCGCTCCCAGCACGACGATGCCCTTACCGCCCACCGGCACACCACATCCCGACTGGAAAACTTCGATCAGGACTTCCAGGCCGCTACCGGGAAGCTGGAAGATGTCGTCCGCCGGGTGCAGTCAGTTGAGCGGCAGATGGAGCCAATCAACCAGGCTTCCACGGCCATTCCGGACATCCAGCACCAGCTCGCGGTGTTGAAGGCGTTGGCGGACCAGGTCGCCCAGAAGACCACCATGCTGGAGCAGGAGCGTGAAGCGGTTGATCGGGCCGCGACTCAGATCGCGCAGCTCACCCGCATGGACCGGGAGCTCGATGCCTGGCTCCGGCGGCAGGAGGAGCAGATCCGCCGGTTCGGTCCGATCGAGGCGAAGATTACTGAGGTGAAGACAATCCAGGACAAGGTCCTCTCCCGGACCGAGGAGCTTCAGGCCACCTCGCAGAAGATCGAGGATGCCCAGCAGTCGGCTCGTCAGGCGCTCACCGATCTCAAGGAGCAGATGCGGAAGAGCAGCGAGGCCTTCGAGCTGGAACACCGGAGTCTCCACGCAGTGAGCGAGCGTATTGCCGACCTGCGCAAGGCGGTCAAGGAGTGCGAGGCAAGGTTGGGCGAGCTGGATGTCGCTACCCAGGGCACGGCGGCGGTGCAGAATCAGGTGCGGAACGTGGGCGACCAGATCGCTGATCTCACGAAGGACGTGAACGCACTGTCCCAGGAAGCCGCTCGGGCAAGCTCGCTGCGACAGGACGTGGGCCGGCTCGATACCATGGCAACTGACCTCGCGGCCCGGATGCGCCGGCTGGACGAGATCAGACCGGGAGTGGAACAGGCGGTGGAGCAGCTGTCCACGCTCAAGGGAACCCGCGAGCTGCTGTCGGACGGTCTGGAGCAGATGCGGGTAGCCTATGAGGAGATGACCCGCCTGCGCGAAGGCCACGGGGAGACCCAGGCCTGGCTGGCCAATGCCGACGTCTGGACCAGGAAGGTGCAGACGCAGGTGAAGGAGCTCAGCGCGATGGAGCCGGCGGTCGAGCGGATCCGCGCCGAGGTAGAGCAGGTCAAGGGCTCCATGGCGCAGATCGAGTCCAGCCGCGAGATGGTACACGATGTACAGCGCGGCCTGCTCGAAGTCGGCACGTTGAGTGGTGAGCTCAAGGACCGGATGGAGGGGCTGCGGGGCCGGATCGACGCGGCCGAGTCCCGGTTTAGCCAGCTGGCCAAGCAGGCGGAGAGCGCCCAGCGGTTGAACGATACCATCTCGCAGGTCACCACCTCGGTGGAAGACGCCGAGCGCCGGATGGGAATGGTGGACGAGTCGGTTCGCGGGCTGGAGAGCCGGACCCAGCAGATCGATCAGGTGGAAGAGAAGGTTCGGCTTCTGGGACAGGAGCTGGACCAGCGGCAGGGCGCCCTGGACAAGGCGACCGAGCACCTCACCCGCGCCTCAGCCCTGCGGAAGGAATCGGCCGAGGCCGCGCAGCGGATGGAGGACATCACCCGCACGGTCAGCGCCACGCTCAGCCAGGCGCAGGACCAGGCCGGCACTCTGCAGCGGCTCGCGGGGGAGCTGGAGACCCGGGCCTCCGCCCTCAAGTCGATCGACCGGCAGCTCAGCCACTTCGAGGAGCTGCTCAGCAAGTGGGAGTCGGCGCAGACCGAGGCGGCCAAGGCACTGGAACAGACTCTAGCCCGGCAGGCCGGTGTCGAGGCCATCGAGGCGCAGGTCAAGCACGTCTTCGACCTGGCCGAGCGGACCATCGAGGATGTCCAGACCATCGGGTCGGCCCGCCGGGAGATCGAGGAGACCCGGGCGATGCTGCAGGCCACCCAGGACCAGTTCAAGACCACGGAGGAGACGCTCAAGGGCTTCGAGTCGCGCAAGCGCCAGCTGGAGCGGGCCGAGCAGCGGCTGGCTCGGGCCGAGGCGCTGGCCCTGGGGATCCGCGCCACGGTCGAATCGCTGACTGCCCAGAAGACGGTGGTGGACCATGCGATGGAATCGGCCGGCGCCCTTGGGTTCCAGATGAAGCAGGCCGAAGCGCTGATCGGCGCGCTGCGTCGGGAGCGCGATCTCGCCTGCGACCTCAAGGCGGCCATCTCCGCCCTGGGCGAGGAAGGCGAAGAGGTTGCGGGTAACGGCCAGGTTCGTCATCAGGTCTGAGCCGGCAGGTTGTAAAAAAGGGCCCGGGAGTGATCCCGGGCCCTTTTTTTCTAGCTGAACTCTTGTGCTTAACCGATGGAACTTTATTCCTCGTCTTCGGATCCGACGCCGACAGCGGCAGCCGCTTCGTTGATGCCCGACTCGCCCAGCTGAGTCAGGGTTTTGTCGGTCGCCTCTTCCTCTTCCAGCGTCTGTTGCAGCAACTGCACCGCCTGGTCCATTCCCAGCAGCTCGGCGTACGTCCGTAGACAGCCGTAGGCGGCAATCTCATAGTGCT
The DNA here is from genome assembly GCA_045803455.1 of Gemmatimonadales bacterium. Lineage (GTDB taxonomy): Bacteria > Gemmatimonadota > Gemmatimonadetes > Gemmatimonadales > GWC2-71-9 > CAVVWJ01. Next base: position 4,222 of record JBJMPB010000558.1, read on the forward strand.
CGACGCGCTGAGCCGACGCGATCAGCGCCGCGTCGATCACCGGTCCTTCGCCTTCCTTTTCCATCACCTCTTTGCCTTCCTCTACCAGGCCCTGCATGCCCTTACAGGTCTTGCCCCGGGCGGACTGGCCCAACTGCTGGAAGATCTGCTCCAGCCGCTGAACATGGCCCTCGGTTTCCTTCTGGTGCTTGGTAAACGCCTGCTGCAGCTCTTCCGATTCGGCTGCCTTTGCCATTCTCGGCAGCGCCCGCACCAGCTGCTTCTCGGCGTTGTAGACGTCTTTCAGCTCCTCGATGAAGAGCTTTTCCAGCGAGTCTAAACTCATGAGTTGCTCCTGGGGGTAGACCCCGACTTCTTTGCCGCATCCTTCGCCTCGTTCTTTACCCGACGGGCCGAGTCCTTCACCTGCTCCTTCACATTCTGACCTGCCTCCTGCACCACACTCTGGAGCTCGGGCTTGTGCTGCTCGATTTCGGACTTGACCGTCTCCTTCACCTGCTGTCCAGCCTCAACCGCTGCGTCCTTGGCCCGCTCGATGGTCTCTTCCGCGCGGTCGACCAATTGGTCCCGGGCCGAGCCCATCATCTCATCTTCCCGCTGGGTGCCCGGTAGGAGCAGACCTAGCGCGAGACCTACAACCGCCGCGCCGATGGCCAGCGCCAGGGGGTTCTCCTCTGCCGCATGCTCCAGGTTGGTCTTCACCCGCTGAGTCTGCCAGCGGGCCTGAACGCTGATTCCGTCGATACGCTCACTCGCCCGATCCTTGAGCTCGCTGGCGCGCTCGGCGACTCCACTGGCGGCTTCGCTCACCGAATCCTTCACGCCGCTGACCGTACTGCCCACCCGCCCGGTACCACCCGAGCCACTCTGCCAATGACGGCCCTGACGGCGCTCGGGGCCGGTATATGCGTATCGCGCCATCCGGTCTCCCGAGACGTCGCTGCGGGAGCGCTGGGTCAGCAGCCAGGTTACTCCGGCCCCCACCGCGATGACCGGCAGCGGATTTTCCCGGATCACTTCTACCAGCCGGGAGCTGGTGCGACGGGCCTGCTCGCCAACATTGGACACGGCGCCCTGGGCGGCATCCTTGATGGCGGTCTTGGCCTCTTCCTTCAGGTTGCTGGGGCTCAGCTTGTTGCCCAGCTCGTCGATGTCCCGGCTCAACCGGCTGCGGGTCTGCTCGATCTCCCGTTCGATATCCTCGGGACTCTTGTCACCGCGGGTGCCATAGTCCGAGCCGACCTCCTGGGCCGGCGGCTCATAGGCGAGGTCGCGGTTCTGCCGTTCGTACTCACTCATGACCGTTGCTCCTTTGCCCATTGGACGTCGTCTTTGATGGACTGGACGTCATCTTTGATGTTCTCAACCGAACGCCGCGGTGCGAGCTCGACTTGCTTCAGCTCCTTCAGACCGCGCTGCAGCATGACATAACCGATGATGGCGAGAATTCCGCCGACAATCAGAGCGGACCAGGCCAGCGAAATGTTCGCCAGATCCCTGACCGCCAGGATGAACGCCGCCATGAGGGCAAGGCCGCCCAGGTAAGCGACAAATCCACCGGCACCCACCGAGATCAGATTCGTGGTGAGCTTGGACAACTTTTCGGTCATTTCCGTGCGGGCGAGCTGGACCTCTTGCCGGACCAGCAGCGTCATGTCCTGGGTGAGCTGACCGAAGAGCTCCCCAATACTGCGTTCCTGCCTAAGCTCCGGCATAGCCGCCTCCGTATCCGCCCTCGGTGCCGCCGCCGTACCCGCCACCAAATTCCCGTTCGGACCCGGTGTAGCTGCCGCCAATCTCCGCGCCGCGGGTGTAGGGCTGGTTATACCCGGTGTAGCCGAAGCTCCGTTCCCGGCCAAACCGCGGGCTATCGCCGTACCGGCCGCCTCGGCGCTCGGAGCTCTTGAGGAAACGGGCGCCGATCAGGCCGAGCACCAGCGCGCTT
>JBJMPB010000617.1:0-3454 GCA_045803455.1 Gemmatimonadales bacterium
ACGGACGCAGACGGTCCGGTCGGGGTGGGCCTGGTGGAGGGGGGTGCGATCATCGGCATTCGCATCATCTTGGGCACGATGCGCAGCTACGTTCGCGCTCTGGTCGAGGTGGCGGGCGAGGCAGGACCATCTCACACGTCCGCGGGAGGGAACTGTATGGAGAGGCGGCGCGGGGCACCACGCAAGCGCACGCTGACGAGAGCCAAGATCGTGTGCGCAGATCGGCGTCCGACGATCGACTGCACGCTCCACAACCTCTCTGGCAGAGGTGCGAGCCTCAAGGTGGAGTTGACGGCCGGCATCCCCGATCAGTTCACCCTGATCATTGAGGGCGAGGACCGTAGCCTGCCTTGCACAGTGGTATGGCGCTTGCCCAAGCAGATGGGTGTTCGCTTCTCCGCGCCCGGCAATGAGGCTGTGGCATGATTTACGGCTACGCCTGCGTCAGCACGGACGCCCAGGACCTCGCCATCCAGCTCGATACGCTGAAAGCGGCCGGGTGCGAGCGGGTGTTCCACGACAAGGAGGGCGGGGACAGCGCCGACCGGCTCCAGCTCAAGCGCCTGATGAAAAGGCTCAGCGCTGGCGACGTGGTGAAGGCGCCAGCGACCGACCGCTTCGCCCGCGATCCGACCGACCTGCTCGTCCTCGGCCGGGACATCCGCACCAAGGGCGCCCGGTTCGTGTCGATCGCCGAGCCGATCGTCGACACCGACTCGGAATTTTGGGAGCTGGTAGCGGCCTGCTTTGGGATTGCGGCCAAGTTCGAGTTGCGGCGTATCCGGGAGCGCACGGCGGCGGGCCGGGCGGCCGCCAAGGCGCAGGGGGTGAAGTTCGGGCGCAAGCCAAAGCTCACCCCGCACCAGAAGCGCGAGGCCTTGCGCCGGCGCGACGTGGATCGCGAGAACCACCGCTCGATCGCCCGCAGCTACAACGTCAGCCAGAGCACGATTTCACGGTTGCGGCCGTGATCCGGTGGGGGGACCGCCCCTCGCGGACGATGCCGTTGCGGCAACCCGTTTTAAACCCACATACCGTGAAGATGTCATCAACTGTGGGGATCAACCATGGCCCATTATCTCGTGAGCGCCGTCCCCAGAACCGACCGCCTCGATGAGCTTCGCGCCCGTCTCACCCGGAACGAGTTTCGCGCGTTGCAGCCTTTTGGCCGCGCCCTGACCAAGTCGCTCCGTGATGCCCGGCTTCGCGAGGATGGCCTAGCGGTGTGGGAGGAAGAGGACTACTGCCGCCCTCCTCTGGCCGAGGAGCGCGCTGCTGTCTTGGACACCTATTTCGACGACCTCAAGACTCAGACGGTGCAGCAAGGAACGGGCTGGCGGCAGATCAGCGACCTCCCGCGCCTCTTTCCTGAACTCTGAGAGCCTTCTGACCGAACCACACGCGGCTGATATCGCTCAACTTCTTTTTCGGTCAGGCTCTGAATAGGGTCCCGCGAGAGTGCAACTGTCCCATTTTAAGGGATTGGCATGGTGGTTGGGGCTGTGGCGCTGCTCATCGCACGCCCGGTCTAGCACATCCGCAACTGTCCCATTTCGAGGCGAAAATGGGACAGTTTGAACCGTGCTTTGAGAGTCAGTGGCGGGAGCGTGCGAGCCCGCGGCACTGGCTCATCGTGCACCCCACGCGCAGATCCTGGCATGAGCGCCGACCCAGCACGAGCCATCGCGCTGCATCGATCCAAGGTGTTCTTCAGTATGCTCGGGCAGCGTGCCGCTCCAGATCGCGACGCCGTCATCACTGCCCTGAAGCCGGACCACAGCCCAGTAGTAGATGTCGCTGCCACTGCCGACGCTGATGATCAGGTGGCCATCCGACGTCCGGAAGGCATCGCAGGGCCCGTCAATGTAGCGCTGGCCGGCGACCTCCAACAGGCAGGTGGGCGCGGCATGGGCCGGTCCCGTGAGGGCGCTGGCCACGAAGGCTGCAGGGATGATGCGCGATGTCCTCATGGCCCCTCCGCTGCATAGGCGCGAGACTGACACGGCCGCTCACTGATAGCCCCAAGCGCAGATGCGAGCCCGTGCGTTGACCCAGCACGATCCCTCGCGCCGCACCGAACCGAGCGCCTCACTCAAACGGCCATCTCCGGAAGGCCCCGTCCAAACCGCATCACCGCGACCGCTGAGGATCGGGTTGACCTTAACCGTGGCGGCCTGCCCCGAAAGTCGGTCGCGCACGATGAGCCAGCTTCCGGATCCATCCTCGGTGACGGTGCACAGACCATCAAGGTAACGCTTGCTATCGACCTCCAAGAGGCAGGTCGGTGCGGCCGTGGCGGGCGCTCCAATGGCGCCGGCCGCGAGGGCCACGAAGAGGAGGACGGGTGCCCTCATGGCTTGTCCCTTCAGCACGCCTTCACCTCACGGCGGCTGAGGACAACGCCTGCGCCCTCGTAAGCGCGCTGGAGCGCCTGCCGCGTCTCAGGTTGCGGATGGCTCCTTCCTTCGAAGATGATCATGGTTCGCGCCGAGCTGCACTTCGAACCGCCCCTCGGTCCTCGACGCCTCGCGCCCATTCAAATCACCGCATAGGCAAAGAAGAGCCCGATCAGCGCAAGGCTGACGAGGCCGGCCACACCCCACCTGCAGCCGTCTCTCGTCGATGCGAAGGAGAAAGTGCATAGGTGCTTTTTGCAGAGGAGCTGGGCGGCCAGCAAGCATCCCCAAATACTCTCGCGCTCAATTACTGAGCCCGCTCGCACGCGGCGAGAGACGGGTAGAGGATGCGGTCTCCGCTGGCATGAAGCCCTTCCACGACTTCCCGCTGGAGGTGGTCTCCTTCGCAATCCGTTGAAGGATCGGCCGAGGCGGCGAATGGAGGATAGGCGCTAATGCGACATGAACACCGGAAGGGTCATTGACGCCAAGATGCCGCGCGTGGTGCCCCCAAGGAGGAGCTCGCGAAACCGGGAGTGTCCGTAGCCGCCCATCACCAGCAGGTCGGCGCAGCAGTCAGCCGCGTAGGAGAGGAGCGCGCCCGTGGGGTCATCCGCACCCAGAAGGCTGTGGAACTTGGCCGTGATGGCGTGCTGCTCCAGATGGCGCACAATCCGTGGACCGGTTGGGCCCGCATTGCCGTCCACCACGCTCACAACCTGAATGGCTTTGGCCTTCGCCAGCAAGGGCAAGGCGTCCCCGAGTGCACGCGCCGCCGTAGCGCTTCCGTCCCAGGCCACCAGAACCTGCCCCAGTTGGAGCGGGGCCTTGTGGATGTAGGGAACAACCAGCACAGGCCGGCCTGAGGCGAACAGCGCTGCTTCGATCGCGCTCTCCCGCTCGGTGAGGACATCCGGATTGGGCTGCTCGATGATCGTGAGATCAAAGTAGCGGGCGAACGCGCCAAGGGTTTGCCCACTAGCGTTGACCGCGGCCTGTGGATTTCGGTGTCGACCGCAATCCCTGCTTCCTCAGCTACGCTCGCAAACCTCTCCAGG
>JBJMPB010000642.1:0-3681 GCA_045803455.1 Gemmatimonadales bacterium
GCTTCGGAACGTGCAACACCGCCGGACGTTACTCCTGCTCAGCTGAGTAGCGCCGATGGGCAACCCGACCACGCCAGAAGACGACCAGAGCCCGAACCCCAACACGGTTCCGGTTCTGGAGGATGCCTACCGCAGCGACACCCCGACAGGGGCTGAGGAGATCCTGCCGCTCGTCGAGGAGACCGCCACGATCCACAAACGGGAGGTGGTCACCGGCAAGGTTCGGGTCCGGACCGTCACCGACAACGCCGAAGAACTCGCCAAAGCCACCCTGCAAAGCGACACCATCGAGGTCACCCGCGTGCCCATCGACAAGGTGGTCGAGACAGCTCCCGAGATCAGAACCGAAGGCGATCTGACGATCGTGCCGGTGCTCGAGGAGGTGATCGTCGTCACGAAGCAGCTCGTCCTCAAGGAGGAGCTGCATATCCGGCGGCGGGTGGAGACCGAGACTGTGGACGTGCCCGTCAGCCTACGCAAGCAGCGGGCCATCGTGGAGCGTGAGGCTCCGGATGGCACGATAATCAACGAGGAGGAGACAGACACATGACATCGAGTATGAACACCGGTTCTTCGTCGACCCGCCGCATGGTGACGGCCTTCTTCGACAGCCGCAGCGACGCCGAGCAGGCCATCGAGCGCCTGAGCGAGGCCGGCGTGTCCCGCGACAACATCCGCTTCATGCCGGGCGACGAGCGTGACCCCTCGGACAATGATGCCGGTACGGCAACTCGCAGGGAGTCTGGCGGCTTCTGGGACTCCTTAGGCGACTGGTTCCTGCCGGACGAGGACCGGGGCACCTACGCGGAAGGCCTGAGCCGCGGCGGATACCTGCTGTCCGTGGAAGCGACTGACGCCCAGTACGAGCGGGTGCTCGATATTCTGGACGACGAGGGCACCATCGACATCGACGAGCGGGCGAACTCCTGGCGTGAAGAGGGCTGGACGGGCGGGACAGCTGGTATCGGAAGAGATGATGTTCTATCCGGCGCGACGGCAAACCTGACCACCGGAGATGCCGCAACGACGTCTGGGATCGCAACCGGCACCACCGGCATGGATACGGCCGCCGGCGGACCCCGCCTCTCCGATGATCTTGCCGCCACGGATGCGGGCTCGGCCACTGCCGTCCCGCCGCTGTCCCCGGAATCCCGGATGACCGATTTCGATGCCGACGGCTCCACGCAATCGGACAGCGCTGTCGACGTCACCAGCACTGGCGGAGCCGGCCTGACCGGCACTGGTGCCCGCCTGTCGGATCGGGGCGAGGAAGTGATCCCGGTAGCCGAAGAGCGGCTGCGGGTCGGCAAGCGCGATGTCAGCCACGGGCGCGTTCGCATTCGCTCCTATGTGGTGGAAACCCCGGTTGAGGAGCAGGTGACCCTCCGCGAAGAACGTGTTGCCGTCGAGCGGCGCCCGGTGGACCGCGCCCTGGGCGATGCCGAGCAGGCGTTCCAGGAACGGACCATTGAGGCCGAGGAGCGGAGCGAGGAGGCCGTCGTCTCGAAGGAGGCCCGGGTCACGGAAGAGGTCGTTGTCCGCAAGGAGGCCGAGCAGCGCACCGAGACTGTGTCCGACACCGTCCGCCAGACCGAGGTCGAGGTCGAGGACGAACGCGGCAACACAATCAGCGGCACCGGCACCACGGATCGGACCTGACCCTCCGCATCCAGGGACCCGGGACGGCATCGCTCCGGGTCCAGTTTCTTCTGCTCGCTGAAACTAGCCGCCGTGATGACAGTTCCTCACTCCAACGTATGTTGGCCCGGGCGAGTGCGTACCTGCCCGGGTGGCTGAACAGAAACAACCGGAGGGGCGCAGACTCGTCCGGCACATCGCTGAGATGATGCAACCCTCGGGAGGGCCGTAGGGTTGGTCCACAGGCGTCATGAGTTCTCGCCCAAGGAGAGGCGAGGAGACACAAGGGACTGACGGGGGCACCCAAGAGGAGGAGCTCATGAAAGTCAGTGAAGTGATGACACGGGACGTACAGCTAATCGAGCCGACGCAGACCATTCGCGAGGCGGCCCTACTCATGGCCGAGATGGATGCCGGCATCGTGCCGGTGCGTGAGGGTGATCGCCTCGTCGGCATGATCACTGATCGCGACATCGCGGTTCGGGCCGTTGCCGAGGGCAAGGGGCCCGACACCCCGATCCGTGAGGTGATGACCGAGGACGTGAAGTACTGCTACGAGGACGACGACACGGGCGATGTGGCCCGCAACATGGCCGACATCCAGGTCCGCCGCCTGCCGGTGCTCACCCGTGAAAAACGCCTAGTGGGCATCATCTCGCTCGGCGACATGGCGATGTCGGATGGATCCGGCCGGGCCGGCGAGGCGGTGGCGGGTATCTCGCAGCCGGGTGGCCAGCACAGCCAAACCGGCGGACCACGGACCTAATGTGGCAACCGGGGAGGGGCTACAGCGGTGGCCCCTCTCTCGATGAACGGTTGGGCCGGGAGATGTCCCATGATCTGGGTTCGCAGGATCATCATCCCGGCCGAATGGAATGAGGTCCAGGACCAGTTCGAAAGTCTGTATGTGAAACTTGGCTGCCCGGGCCAGATGGTGTTGGTGGCGGCCACCGGCGCTGGCTCTCCCATACTCTTTGCCAGTCTCCCGAATTCGTCCCTTCTGCACGCCTTGGCGGGGTTCGAGGGGGTCGGTGATGACGAACTCCCAACCGAAGCCTCACTTCTCGTCGGCCACAACCACGCCTTCGAGAAGCGCTTCAGATATCCGAAGTGGAAACCTGTGGCCTAGCATCGACCCGGGTCGAGCGGCAGGTTCGCGGTTCCGCAACCGAAGCTAGTGCTTGGTGTCCGTCCGCGCCTCAACGATCTCGTTCACAGCCCATTTCGTAGACTGGGCTGGCACAGCCCCTTTGGGCTTGTCCTTCTTCGGCTTCTTGGTTTCCCGATTCCCATGCTGTTCGCGGTGTGCCATGACCTCGTCCTCCGATATCCCGTGACCCTCTCCAGCGATGGGAGGCGAGGATCACCCCGCCTCCTTCGGCAGCCTTACTGCTTCGGAGCGTTCGCTGGTGTGTTGCCAGGAGTGTTGACGCTCTGCGGCGGTGGGTTGGTGTTGCCTGCAGCGCCCGCTCGGTTGGCATCGCTGCTGTAGCGGAATTCAGGCGCATTCTGCAGGTCCGCCTTGGTCATCTTCACCATGGCGCGGGCAGGCGTGTTGGGGTCACTGCCGGAGGCTGTTGTGCCGCCTGCGCCAGCCGTGGTGCCAGCCGGGCTTGCGCCGCCCATAGTCCCGGCCCCGCCGGGCGAGCCCGTGGTGCCTGCGGCTGTGCTGCCGGTGGTGGCCGGCTGGTTGGCGCCGGTGGCCGATGGCGCGGTTGGCGTGGTCACGCCCCCGGCGGTGTTGGTGCCATAGCCGCCTTGGTTGGCGTTGGAGGCCTGGGCCTCCTGGTTCGACATCCACTGCACTTGCTCAAAGGGGATGGCGACATCCTTCTGGCCGATGCCGAGGAAGCCGCCGACGCCCACGACAAGACCATGGATCTTGCCCTGGCGGTCAACCAGGACTTCGTCGATGTCGCCGATCTTCTGGTTGTCGGCGCCGTAGACATCGATGCCCATCAATTGAGAGCCGCGCATCAGATCCGGCGGCATCTGGGTCATCACCTGCCCTGGCCCGGCGGGCTGGGTCGGGGCCGTGGTCTG
>JBJMPB010000183.1:0-5145 GCA_045803455.1 Gemmatimonadales bacterium
GATCACGGTGTTCTCCTTGTCGAGGTGGGCCGAGCGGAACAAGCACCGCGGCCGCGGAACTGATAATGCTGTTGCCACTCACCCAGAGTGGGTGACGCCCGGACCCCGGTTCAGACTGGTTCGCGCAGGTCGCCCCCGTGGGCAGCGACGGCCCAGATCACAAAGATGTCCAGGGTGATGATCAGCAGCGACCAGAACGGGTAGTAGGGGATGAACAAGAAGTTGGCGATCGCGCTGAGCACGGCCAAGAAGATGGCCACCGTCCGGGCCCAGGTCCGGCCCGACAGCAGCCCCCAGCCGGCGACGGCCACCAGCAGGCCGACCACCAGGTGGATCCAGCCCCAGGAGGTGGCGTCGAACTGGAAGGTGTAGTTGCGGGTGGCGACATAGAACTCGTTCTCGAAGATGGCGACCAGGCCCTGCAAGGCCTGGAAGACCCCCGCCATGATCATCATGATCGCGGCGAACAGGATGAACCCGACCGCCGCGCCGCTCGTCTGCCGGCCTGCTCGCGAGGACGCGTCGTTGCTCACTGCCGATCCCTCCTCTGCTTTGGATGACCGACCGCACCATGGCACCTGCGGCGGATGCCGACATTACCCCTTTTGGGATGAGCTGTGCCGGAGGTTAAGCGGCCGCTCGGTGGGCCGGGTGCCGTATCCGTCGGATCGTGGCATCGGGCCCAATCGCGATCATCACCCTATCCGGAGGAGGCTTGCCGGCTTGTCGGGCGGTTAGCATGTCAGCAGGTGAGAAGCTAGATGCGCCGCGACCGACGAGCTACCAGATCGTTATCCGTAGTCGGCGGGCCAACGCTCCTCCATGAGATGGCTCGGAGGCCCCTGGTGACCGGGGGAGGAGACTGGGACATGCCCGAGGACATGAACCTGGAGGTCGCCCACAAGCTGACCGAGCGCGAGCAGCCAGTCAGGGAAAGCCGGCGCTGGGAAGAGGTCATCGAGATCCTGGGGGTCCTCCTGCTCGCGGTGGCCGCGGTCGCCACCGCCTGGGGTGGCTTCCAGGCGGCCAAGGGGGACGGCCGCCAGTCGATCCTGTACGCCGAAGCGGGCGTGGACCGGGTCCACGCCACCACCGTCGCCATCGCCGGTGAGCAGCGGCTGGCGTCTGATGCATCCACGTTCAACCAATGGCTGGTGGCCAAGCGCACCAACGATCGGGTGCTTCAGGCGATGCTGGTGCGCCGGTTCAGCCCGGAATACCGGACGGCGTTCGACGCCTGGCTGAAGACGGCACCGTTCACCACGCCGTCGGCGCCGCCGGGGCCCGCCTACCTGCCCGAGTACCACAATCCCCAGCTGGAGCAGGCCACGCACCTCAACGAGGAAGCCGCCCACGCCGAGGAAGCAGGCACCCATGCGCGCGAGACGGCCGAGAAGTACATCGGCGCGACCGTGCTGTTTGCGCTGGTGTTGTTCCTGGTCGCGGTGAGCCAGCGCTTCAGGATATGGGGTGTGCGCATCGGGGCGATTGCGGTGGCCTTGGTGCTGCTTGGGTACGCCTTGTACGAGGTCGCTACACTGCCACGGTTCTAGACTCTTGAACGGCGACTCTTTCGAGCGCCATGCGGTGCGGGTTCAAGGTGCCGCCCAAGGACGGAGCTGAGGCTGACGACCCAGGGCTCCTCGGTATCGGATCCGCCGGCTGGACAGGGCAGATAGCACTTCTCCCTCTCCCAGGCGGCTAACTGAGCCCATAACCTCGGTGCTCACGGTGCCCACCGACCTGCAACGACGAGGGTTAGCACGGCGCTTGACCTCCCATCCATGGTAAGGATGGGGCCACTTCAGAGTGGCCCCTCGGGGGAGTGGAGCGGCCGCGCCGAGTCGGGGTCGCGGCCATCACCCACTTGGTATGAGGTTCGGTCTCCCAGAGGTCTCGGCTGCCAGCAGCTCCATGGGGTAGAGGTGAATCGGCCAGCAAGAGGTTGGAGTGGCGCTGCTCATTCCGCTGGTCGTGCCAGGGCCGTCCATCGGTCCGACGGGCCGCAGGTGCCCGCAACGGTCTCAGACTCTTGACGCGGTTCGATGTCGCCGCGCGCCCATGGGGGCCGCTATCTGGGCCGGCTTGGTCCGGGTGCCGGTGTCAAGCCTGCTGTGGTATGGGATTGGAGGGGAGGAGCAGTGCGGCCCCCAAGCCGATGAGCCCGATCACTGCCAATGAGGCCATCGCCAGTGCGTAGGCTCGGGTCCCGGCTGCCAGGTCGGACACCAGGATGGTGCCGGCGATGGCGGTGCCCAGCGATGAGCCCAGGTTGGAGACGCTGCGCGACAACCCCGAGATCTCCCCCTGCTGTTCCTCGGGGAAGGCGGACTGCACGAGGTTGACCGACGGGGTCAGCATGACGCCCACACCCAGGCCGATCAGCAGCAGCCCGGGCACGAAGGCCAGGACGCTGTCGGAGGCGCTGACCAGGCCGATCAACAGGCCGATCCCGACGATGGTGGTGACAAAACCGGCCAGGATCAAGCTCTTCTGGGTGCGCCGGCCGGCGAATCGCTCGGCCCCCAGGGAGGAGACCAGGATGCCGACGGTTGCCGCGGTGAAGATGACGCCGGTCTGGATGGCGTTGTAGCCACGTACGGTCTGGAGGTAGACCGAGACGACGAATGAGGTCCCCAACAGCACCAGCCACTGGATGTTCTGGGTGATGAGGCCGAGGTTGGAGGTGCGGTTGCGGAACAGCCCGGTGGACAACAACGGTTCCCTCCCGGCCCGCTCCAGGGAGCGGATCCAGAGGAAGAACCAGAGCAACAAGGCGGCGCCCAGAGCCAGGAAGATCGTCATCAGCAGGCCGTTGCTGCCGGCCTGGAGGATCCCGAGGACCACAAACAGCATGCCGAGGGCCGACAGGATGGCCCCGACGGTGTCGAAGGGCCGTGTCGGATCCGGCGGCAGGGGATCCACGAGCTTGCGGCTGAGCAGGACGATCGCGGCGATGATCAGGGCTTGGAACAGGAACGAGGCTCGCCAGCTGATCGCCGTGGTGATCAGCCCCCCGATCAACGGGCCGGCCGCAGCGCCGATGCCGCCCATCCCGCTGATCCGGCCGAACGCCCAGGCGCGCGACTGCAGATCGGTGAACAACAGCGTGGTGAGGATGTAGACGGGCGGGATCAGCAGGGCCGAGCCGACGCCTTCCAAGATCGAGTTGCCGAGGATGAGGATGCCCAGCCCGGGGGCAACTGCGCTCAGCAGAGCGCCGACGCCGTAGATGGTGAGGCCCATGGTGAAGCAGCGCTTGCGGCCCCAGCGGTCCGACAACTTGCTGCCAGGGATCATCAGGGCCGCCATGACCAACAGGAACAGCGTGATCGCGGTCTGCACCCCCTGGACGGTGGTGTCCAGGTCGGTGCTGATGTCGTTGATCATCACGTTCATGTTGGAACCGGCGAAGCTACAGATGAACTGGGCAAGGGCGAGGGGGACCAGCAGCCTCCGCGGGGAGACGGTCGGCCTTGCCAGGTTCAGGTTCTCGGTCATGTGGCTCCCTCCAATTCACGTCCAGCCCAGGTCCGGGGTACCGACGTCCTTGCTGCCCGAGGACACGTTCATGACCGAACTGTCCAGGACCATAAGAATCTGCCCCGGATGCCAACCGGAACACGACCATAACTCCCATCGCGGCCACCTCGGTCGCGCGGGCGCTCAACGCTGCAGGCTCATCGCCGCCGGCCAGCGTGGGCAGCGAGCACTGGCCGCTCCCCTCGGGTCGATCAACGGTCCGCTGATGCGGGCGCGTGGCCGACGACGGGGTCTTGGCCGGCGCCGTGGTCGAGTTGGTGGTCCAGGTTGATGGCGGCGTTGATCAGCGACAGGTGGGTGAAGGCCTGGGGGAAGTTGCCCAGCTGCTCGCCGGTCTGGCCGATCTCCTCGGCGTACAGGCCCAGGTGGTTGGCGTAGGTGAACATCTTCTCGAAGACCAGCCGGGCCTGCTCGAGGCGTCCCGAGCGGGCCAGGGCGTCCACATACCAGAAGGTGCAGATCGAGAAGGTCCCCTCATGGCCCAGAAGCCCGTCGGGGGAGGCGGCAGGGTCATAGCGGTAGACCAGGCTGTCGGAGACCAGCTCGCCGTCCATGGCGTCCAGGGTCTGAAGCCACAGCGGGTCGCGGGGGGCGACGAAGCCGACCAGGGGCAGCATCAGCAGCGAGGCGTCCAGCACCTGGGTCTGGTCGTGCTGGGTGAACGCCCGCCGGTCCGGGTTCCAGCCCCGGTCCATGATCTGGGCATAGATCCGGTCGCGCTGCTCGACCCAACGGGCGAGGTCGGCGGGGCGGCCGTGCTCGCGGGCGAGGCGGACCATGCGGTCAAGGGCGACCCAGCACATGAGGCGCCCGTAGGTGAAGTTCTGCCGGCCGCCGCGGGTCTCCCAGATGCCCTCATCAGGCTGATCCCAATGCTCGCACAGCCAGTCGGTGAGCTGGGCCAGCTTGATCCAGCCAGGGTGGCCGACCCGGATGCCGTTGCGGTCGGCGAGGTAGATCGAGTCCAGCGCCTCGCCGTAGATGTCGAGCTGGAGCTGGTCGGCGGCGCCGTTGCCGATCCGCACCGGCTTGGACCCGGCGTAGCCCTCCCAGTGGTCCAGGATCTCCTCGGTCAGGTCCGAGGAGCCATCGACCCGGTACATGATCTTCAACGGCCCCGAGGCATCACCCGCCTGCTCGGCGGCCCGGTCAGAAAGCCAGCCCATGAAGGCCTCGGCCTCCTCGGTGAACCCCAGGCCCAACAAGGCATGGACCGAGAAGGAACCGTCCCGGATCCAGGTGAAGCGGTAGTCCCAGTTACGCTCCCCCCCGACCTGCTCGGGCAGCCCAGCGGTGGGGGCGGCGACCAGGCCGCCGCTGGGGGCGTAGGTCATCAGCTTGAGGGTGATGGCCGACCGGGCGACCATCTCGCGCCAGCGGCCCCGGTAGCTGGAGCGGGCCAGCCAGCCCCGCCAGAACCGGGCCGTCTCGGTGAACAGCCCCTGCAGCTCCTGGCCGGTCATGGTCCGGGGTGGGCCGTCGGCGGCCGACTCCAGCATCACCCCCCCGGTCTGGCCGGCCCGCAGCGTCAAGCTGCCGTGGACGTCGTTGCCGTGGCGCTGCAGCGCCCCCGCCCCGCCGCCGTGCAGGGTCAGCGACATG
>JBJMPB010000246.1:0-2634 GCA_045803455.1 Gemmatimonadales bacterium
CTCCTTAAAGACAATAGAGACGGCGTTGTTTCCGCTGGCACCTTGAACCGTTGGATAGGGGAACTCACCGCCGGCCAGGAAGGAGGCTTCGCGGCCCGGCAGCGCAATGAGATTCGGCTCAGCCAGGCTCTTCAGCAGCCCCTTGGAGATGAGTGCCCGGATGAGCACCTCGATGCTCGCGTTCGCGTTGAAGAGGGCCAGGTCCACGACCCCGTCGGCAAAGGTGCCGTCCTGTGGATTCGTATTGGCCGACCCGGCCCAATTGCCGGTCCGGGCATTGAGATCCTGGGGGTTGAGCGTGGCCAGCTGAGACCGGAACTCCTTGATTGCGGTCTTATTCACTTCAGCGAACCGCACCTTCAACAACACCTGCACCGCTTCCGGCGTGGTGAGATTGTCCACGATCGTGGCGCCCGAGCCCTTGGCAATCTCCACCGCACGGTTGGCCACGCTCGCATCTCGGACAGTCCCTGAAAGAGTCACCACGTTGCCGCTCGCGATCACATCGATCTTCTCCCCAGCCAGCACCGTACTCAGGTAGCGCTGAAGCCCGGGCGCATCGGCGGTGACCTCCACCGAATACAGCTTGATGTTTCCGGTGTTGTCCCAGAGGAAGAGGCTGGTAGTACCCAAGGTCTTTCCGTTGACCAAAACCTCGGTCGGGGACACGACCACGGCCTCCGCCACGGCGGGGTCTCCGATAGAGAAGCGCTGAATCGGCGTGGTGTTCACCACGAGGGCCGATGCGCCCTTGGATACGGACACGACCTGTTCCGGAGCCCTGACCACACGCTGGGCCTCTGCCGGACGAGCCCCACCCACCAGGGCAGCAGTGATGACCGCGCAGGCGCAATTCCACCGCCAGGCCTGCAGGAAATAGATGGTCCAGCCGTGGCGGTAAGTACGCACAGATCTTCCATGGCTAAGGGTCAGGGCTGTTTCTGGAACGTGGTCAGGGTTCGCTCACCACCCCGATATCCCTCTACCACGGTGGGATCGGCTCTGGTTGAGGGAACGGAGCGGGCACGTTGGGTTCGATTCGTGGAAGGTGCGCCGCCGGAGGTGGGAGTGAGCCTGTCAGCCCGGGCCCCACTGGTGGCGACGGGAAGAGTGTCCAAGGTGTTCCGGAGTGCCAGCTGGAGCCGGCCCTCCTTCGATGCCAGGGCAAGCAATTCGGCATCGTTCGGGGTAACCAGGAGAGTGATCACCGTGACCGTCTGCGGTTTGCCCTCCTTGTCGCGGGTTACCGACTGGCCGGCGGCGAGCGTCTGGACGTTCTGGAGGAGCGTCTTCGTGATGGCCTGCGGCCGGTCGTCCCGTTTGTCGAGCGTCAGCATGACGTCCACCCTGGTACCGGGCAGCACGAACCCGGCAACCCCGATCACTTCATCCACCTTTACGCTGACGGCACGCATGCCATCGCGGATGATGATCGGGAGTCCGCCGCCGGCATCCTTGGTTGACACCTTGGCCTCGAGCAGGGGCTCGTTTTCGGCCACCGGGGTAATGACCCCCCGGCCCACCGCATCCTTTACCGATCTGAGGTAGCCGCTCGGCACTGCATCACCGGGCCAGCTGACCATCTTGAGGTCTCGCTCGGTGAGAACCGCCCCGACGGGAAGGCTCCGAGCGGACAACACGATATTGGCTCGCTTGGGCTCGGCGGCCATCAGTGGACTGGTTCGCTCCCGGAGGTATCGCAGAGCAAGGAGCGCTGCAACGATTCCCGACGTCAACGCCAGGAGCAGCATGAACCAGGGCCGGGACTTTTTTCGCATACGGGAAGGTCCTGCCTATGACAATGTTCCGGCCTGGGTTGACAACATGGGACACACAGTCGGTGCAGCTCTCTAGGGGGCGCCAGGGAGAGCGCCACCCTCGTTTCGCATGGTTGCGTTGGTCGTGATCTCGATGGTCGTCGGCCCCCCCGCCCATTTGAGCAGGACGCCAATCAGATTCATCTGGAATGGGGCGGAGACGCTCACCGTCATTTCCTTGCCGAATCCGTCTTCGGTGTGATAACAATCGGCGGCAACGGCGCAATCGGGATCAGCACTCGAGAACTCGATCGTTGCATCCGAGACTCCGCCGAGCGCCAGTCGTTCTTCAATCTTGGCCTGAACCGCGTCCAGATTAGCTAGATCCTCATCCTGGACCACTGTCCACCGGGCACCCTCGCGCGCGGCATCGGTAACCACTTGCTTGATATTCCACGCGCGGCCCATCTCCACCACGCCGGCAATGAAGAGCAGGATCAAAGGGAGAACCAGGGCAAATTCCGCCAGCGCCTGACCCCGCTCACCTGATAGCCGGCGCTTCCGAACGAACCTCATAAACGGACTCCCTTTCCGAACCACCAGATGAGAGCTCCCAGTGCTATCGGGATGCCGTACGGTATGGTCAACCCGACCGCTGAGTCGAGCTTGCCCCTCTGGCCGGCTTGCCCCAGACTGGCAAGCGATTTCACCAGATCCAACGTGTTAAAGAGGAGCAGACCCAGAAGGCCCTTGCGGATCATGCTCCCCAACGCAAACGCCGCTCCCAGAACCGCGGCCACGGCCAATCCCCCGACGATGTGAGCGGAGCCCAGGAACGCTCCCACAGCTGCCAACAGCTTCACATCGCCACCGCCGA
>JBJMPB010000248.1:0-3342 GCA_045803455.1 Gemmatimonadales bacterium
CCCCAACACCAGCGCATCGCCCGCGGCCTGAAAGTTCTCTACCGCGCCGCTCGGCCCATACATCTCGTCGAACCAGCCGGAGAGGTTGAGCACCGCTGCGTCCACTCGATTGTAGCGACCGCTCAGCCGGGCAAAGCTCCAATAGGAATCCCCCGGTGGGTGGCGCATCCACTCGAAATACCAGGGCGCGACACCCTGGAACTGGGGCAGCTCGAGCATGGGCCGATACCGGCGAGCGGCGGCTCCTTCCTGGTCCCAGCTCCGGGCGGCCTCCTCGTCGCTCTTCGGTCCTGCGATGCCCAGCCGGCGGCGGAGGTCGGGAGCGATGTTGAGCCAGGTCCAGTCCAGCCAGGATCCGTCCCACACCCCGCCTGAATACCAGAAGCTCTCCGGACTGGAGAAGGTCATCGCTGGTACCATCGCTTTGAGCGAAGGAGGGTGTTCGACCGCGGCGAGCCACTGCACCGCGCCCGGGTAGGAGAGACCGAAGGTGCCGACTGATCCGGTGGACCAGGGCTGGCGCGTGGCCCACTTGATGGTGTCGTACCCGTCCCGGCCCTCCTGCTGGTAGGGCTCGAACACGCCACCGGAGCCGTAGCGGCCCCGGACGTCCTGCAGCAGTACCGCGTAGCCCCGGCGCACCGCCGCAAGCACGAGTGGGTCAGGAGGAGCTTCGACCCGACCGTAGGGGGTTCGGTAGACCAGAACCGGAAATCGTCCGTCGCCGGGCGGGCGGTAGAGATCGGCCCGGAGCACGATGCGGTCGCGCATGGGGACAGCGACCCCCGTGTCGACCCGGACGGGTGCCTGTCCGGCGAGCCTCGAGGCGGCCAGCAGAAGCGAGAGAAAGACGGCCACGCGGTTCATCATGCTGGTGGATGGAACTAGCGGACTACACCAGCTTGCCGATGTGGGCGTGGACGAAGCTCACGGCCATCGCTCCTTCGCCGACGGCTGAGGCACATCGCTTGACCGAACCGCTTCGAACATCGCCGGCGGCAAAAACCCCCGGGAGGCTGGTCTCCAGGAGAAACGGGGCGCGGCCGGTGCCTTGCCAGCGTTCGTTCCCCGAGATGCTGGGAGGGAGACTGTCACCGGTTACCACGAACCCCTTGCTATCCAACTCGACGCAGTCGCGGAGCCACTCGGTATTGGCGTCGGCTCCGGTGAACAGAAAGAGCGAGCTGGTGTCGAACCTCAGCTCTCCTTCCGCTGCGCTCTGGGCGCACACTGCACTCAGATGACCGTCCCCCTCGAGCGAGGTGACCCGGGTTCTCAGGTATGGCTGAACGTTGCTCAGCCTGCTGATTCGATCGACCAGGTAGCGCGACATGCTGGCGCCCAGATCGTTTCCCCGCACCAGATGGTGAACTTTGGCGGCGGTCTTGGCCAAAAAGACGATGGCCTGCCCCGCTGAGTTTCCAGCCCCAACCACGACGACCTCCTCGCCGTGGCAGAGCTTGGCCTCCATCGGGGTTGCGGCGTAATAGATCCCGGCGCCTTCGAAATCGCCGAAGCGAGGCACCGCGAGCCTTCGATATTCCACTCCGCTCGCGATCAGCACGCAGCGGCTCTTGAGTCGGGTTCCGTCCGCCAAGGTCACCCGTCGGTCGCCGCCATCCAGGCCGAGCGACTCCACCGGCGACCCGATGGTGATTTGGGCGCCGAATCGCTGCGCCTGCATCATGGCATTGTTGGTGAGGTCGGCCCCTGAGATTCCGGCAGGGAAGCCCAGATAATTGTCAATTCGCGAGCTGGTGCCGGCCTGGCCACCGGCGGCTAGCGAATCCAGCGTCAGCACATCCAGCCCTTCCGATGCAGCATAGACCGAGGCCGCCAAGCCGGCCGGCCCAGCGCCAACCACCACCAGATCGTAGACGTGGCCAGGCTCCAGCTGAACGGTCAGGCCGGCGCAACCCGCGAACTGTTCGTTGGAGGGGTTGCGGTGAAACTTGCCTGTCTGTCCCACGACGATCGGCGTCTCAGCCGGGGGAACACCGAGCTCTCGGAGCAGCACCTCGGCCTCGGGGTCGGTCTCCACGTCCATGAAGCGATAGAGGATGGCGTTGCGCTGGGCGAAATCGCGAAGTCGGTGGGCGTCGGGGGAGTACCGGGACCCGATGATCTTCACCCCCTCGAACCCGTCGGCCCGGATCAGCTCCCGGCGGAGCAGAAACGCCTTGATGATGGTGTCGCCCAGATCGGGCAGCTCGTCGACGGCGCGCCGGAGATCGGTCGGGCTGAGCTCGACTACGCTGCCGTCTTCGATAGCCCGCCCGGTCACCAGGACGGCACGGCCGCTGAGGACATCGATGTCGCCGGTGAACTGTCCTGGGTGATGCACCGTGACCTGGTGCGGCTCACCCCGGGAGTGCTCTACGATCTCGACGGCCCCGTCGATCACCACGAAGAAGGAGCGGTTGCGCTCGCCCTCGGTGAACAGGGTGTCGCCGGCGTGCACCTCACGCGGCTTGCCGCGAGCTGTGAGGGCGGCGATGTCAGCCCGGCTGAGAACCGGAAAGGCAATGTCGAGATCGGCCATACGAAGATTCCCTGAAGAAGAAGGCTGCTTCAGGGAATCTAGAGGTAGAATGGATTAATCGCTCAGGGATAGGCCCCGCCACCACCTCCGCCGCCACCGCTACCGCCGCCGGTCCCGCCGGTGGATCCGCCATTGTCGCCGGACGAGGTGCTGACGATGACCGTTCCGCTCATTACGGAGCCATGAATGCTGCAGATATAGTTGAACGTGCCGGCCGTGGGGACTGTCTTCTGAAATGTTCCCGAGCTCTGGGGGCCCGAGTTACTGCCGTCCGGGAATGTGACGTCATGGGTCACGCCACCCGAATTCCAGCTCCAGGTCACGGTGCTGTTCGGTGCCACGGTGATACTAGCTGGACTGAAAACCAGTCCGCCAGCCGGAGTTCCAACGGTGACGGTTGAGGCCCCGCCGCCGGTTGGCGCGCTGGGGCTGTCGCTTCCCGAGCAGCCCAGGGCAGCAACGCCCGCCGCGGCAAGGACTAGATGCAGGTATCTCATGGGATCTCCGATTGAAGAATGCAGCTTCGTAAGCGGGTACGCCACTACTCGACCTACTCCCCTGCCGGCGGGAAAATTCCCGGCTAAGGAGCCCGGCGGCCGGAGCAGCCCATCGCATCGTTTCCTGACGCTAGCCCAGACCTTGACCATGGTCTTGTAAGCGGATAGCTCCCTTGAAGGGATGTAGCGCTGTGAAGCTGGGAGCGCCAGGGACGTCAGTAGGGACACCTATGGTACGAAAACCGCGAGCTGACTCCAGCAGGGTACGGCGAGTTGTCGCCGGCGGATTTACCGTCACCGAGG
>JBJMPB010000368.1:0-3096 GCA_045803455.1 Gemmatimonadales bacterium
AATCACGAGATACTCGCCGGTGTGTTCGTAACGCTTGGGCTCCTCGATCATCACGATGCGGAACCTGCCTCCCACCTTGGCATCCACTTCCACCTTCGCATCGGTTATCCCACTCGGCCGCATCCACTGCGCCAGACTCGCCGGATCCAGCCAGGCGGCAAACACCCGCTCCCTCCGCGCCTGAATGATTCGCCGCACTACCAAGGTCTCGCCCGACGCCCGAGGATTCATGCTTTCCCTGTCCGTTCGCGGCCAGGCCGGCGTTTGGGACTGGGATTGTCCCTCTGCTGCAGCAGAAAGCTCTCCAACGCGTCCAGACGGTTGTCCCAGAACTCCCGGTAGTGCTCCAGCCAGCGGCTCGCGTCCCGGAGCGGGGCAGGGCGGAACGCGAGCCAGTGTTCCCGCCCGCGCACGCTCCGGCGGACCAGACCCGCCTGCTCCAGTACCTTCACGTGCTTGGAGACACCATTGAACGATATGGGAAACTGCTGCGCCAGCATGCCGACGTTCACGTCGCCACTCGCCAGAATTGCGAGCATGGCCCGGCGGGTGGGATCCGCGATGGCCCCGTACACGCGATCGAGACGCCGCCGGTCCGCGGCGCGGGTAGACAAACGTTCAACCATGTGGTAGAATGTCGTCAGCTCGCAGGCGGAACACAATAGGCAGTCGCCAGTCGACAGTTCCTAGTCGACAGTCGAGAGCGACAGACATTCAGGAGAACAGCTATGGCCAATCGTACCAAAGACCCGAAGACCTCACCGAGCCACCGGACTGGAACCCGTGAGCAGTGGCTCCTGAAGCGCCGGGAGCTGCTCGAGGCCGAGAAGCAGCTCACCCGTCAGGGCGACGAGGTGACCCGCCGCCGGCTGGAGCTGCCCTGGGTCCCGATCGATAAGCAGTATCGCTTCGATACCGCCGAGGGCAGCGCGTCGCTCCCGGACCTCTTCCGCGGCCGCTCGCAGCTTTTGATCTACCACTTCATGTTCGGCCCGGACTACACCGCCGGCTGTCCGGCCTGCTCCGCCATCGCCGACGGCTTCAACGGCTTCGCCGTGCACCTGGCCAATCACGACGTCATGCTATGGGCGGTCTCCCGGGCGCCATACGCGAAGCTCGACGCGTACCAGAAGAGGATGGGCTGGACCTTCCCCTGGGCTTCGTCCTTCGGCAGCGACTTCAACCACGACTTCAGCGTGGGCTTCAGCGAGCAGGAACAGCGCAAGGGAGAGATCGAATACAACTACCGCCGCGAGCAGCCGATGCAGGACACGCTCGTGGGAGAGAAGGGACGAGAGTGGAAGTCGGACGAGGGTGAGGGGACAGTCGAATGGATGGCGGCCCGGACCGGCACCGACGTGGCCACCTACACCCGGGAGCGGCCCGGGATGAGCGCGTTCGCCCTGGAGAACGGCGCGGTCTACCACACCTACTCCTCGTACGCACGCGGACTGGATGCCCTCTGGGGGATGTACCAGTGGCTCGACCGGGCGCCCAGGGGCCGGAACGAGACCAATATCTGGTTCCGCCGGCACGACGAGTACGCGTCCGCGCGGTAGCGCCGGGCAAACAGTTCGCCGCGATTGCGCTGGGACGCGGCGGGCCTGCTCAGGAACGGGCCCGATTCATCAGCCAGGCGCCCGCCACGCATACCGCCGCTCCCAGGATCGACAGGGCGGCCACGTGCTCGTGCCGCACCAGGACACCGAGCACCAGTGCCACCGGTGGAATGAGGAACGCTGCCGAAGAGGCGCGGGTCGAGCCCACCCGTCCCGCGGCGATGGTGATTATCACGAACGCGACCCCAGTCCCGAGCACCCCCAGGGCGAGCAAGGCGAGCACCGGTCCGGTGGCCCAGCGCGCGTGCAGCAGATCGGAAAATCCCAGCGGAGCGGTCAGAACCAGGGCCACCGCCTGAGCCCGCCAGACTACCGGTAACGCGCCGTTCCGCTGCTGCAGCGGTCGCGCCAGGTTGATGGCGAAGCCATAGGAAATCAGCGCGGCCAGGATCAGCAGCACTCCCACCACGCTGCTCCGGCCCTCGTGCAGCGTCGGCCAAGCCATCAGCACCGCTCCTATCATCCCAACTGTTAGGCCGCCCGCCACTCCTCGCGAGGGAAGTCGTCGAGCCAAAACCGCCGCGACAATGACGGCGAACAACGGCACCGCGGCGTTTAACATTCCAGTGAGCGCTGACGAGACCCGCTCTTCGGCGAAGGGAAACATGCTGAGCGGAAACGCCATCCAGATCAGCCCCAGCAGCGCCGTCCCGCCGCGATCCGTCTTTGGCACCGGCCGCCGCGCCGCCGGAATCAGTGCGAGCGTCAGAAAGCCGATCAGGATTCGGGCGAAGGTCACACCTTTCGGCCCAACCGATCGCAGACCTTCGGCGATAAAGAGAAATGACGCGCCCCAGATGATCCCCGGCAGGGCAACCAGCAGCCAGTCGTTGGTTCCCTGAGCTGCGGGAGAGGCCACACTCGCCGTTGCCGGCGTTGCCGGATTCGCGGAGGACTTGATCGGCATGTTGGGAACTTACGGTCCCTCCTCGATTGAAGTTGCATCCCGCAGCTTTCCCAGGGTATCAATCTTGCGCGTCAGGCTTCGGAGTCATGCCGGCGACAGCTTGCGCGGGCGCCATTACATTGACGATCACAATGTTGCGATAGTTTTCAGCAGGCAGGCTCCCCCCTCCGCGCCTGCCCACCGGGGGGTAGCCATCTTATGTCGCCAATTCGCTCAAAGATTGAAGCCGAGAACTGGCTCGCGAGGCGACTCGCTCTGGAGGGACCTGGTTTGTGGACTGTCCGGGAATACCACGAGCTCGGAAAGAAGCTGGCCCAGGACTACCGGCCGAGCGGGCCTAGGTGGCGGGTGAAGGAATGGACCCATAGGCCAGAAGGAATTCCGGTGTATGTGGTCACCCGCGGCGGTGATTTTGGCATTCACTGTGTGGACGATTCCGACAGAGCGTTCGAGAAAGCCGATGCCGTGATGCACGCGCTCAACGCGCTCGATGCAGTGATAAGCAACTCGGGCGAGGCGGTCCGGGCGGCAAGGTGAGGCGCGTGCTATCACAGCCGATCACGCGGCGTG
>JBJMPB010000371.1:0-2979 GCA_045803455.1 Gemmatimonadales bacterium
GTCATGCTCGTGCCAGTGTTCGTGCCGCTCGCTGAGATGCAGCCAGAGTCCCAGTGCCATCAGCGTCGCCGCGGCCAGAAACAGGAGGCTCGGTTGCTCCCGATACAGGATGAGCCCCAGTGCCGCTCCGATGAACGGCGGCAGTGAGAAGTAGGCGCCGGTTCGCGCCGTTCCCAGCTGTCTGAGAGCAAGCACAAAGCCAACTAGGCTGAGACCGTATCCCAGGAAGCCGACGAGGAGTGCTCCCGCCAGTGGCAGGGGAGCAGGCAGGAGAGCGCCGAGGGAAAACGCCAAACTGGTATTCGCCACGCCGGCCACGAGTCCTTTGAGTTGGGCGATCTGCACCGGATCGGCGGCAGAAACCTTCTGCGTGAGGTTGTTGTCCACAGCCCAACAGAGACAGGCCCCGGCGATAGCCAGCGGACCCCAGGCAGTTGCCCAGTTGACCTGCCCCCCCATGAGAGCAGGGCGCCCCCGGCAACGATCGCCAGCATCCCCAACGCTATTCGGAAAGGCACGTGCTCCCGGAAGAGCAGCCAGGCAATCAGCGAGGTGAATACCGATTCGAGATTGAGCAGCAGGGATGCGCTGGAGGCTGGGGTGCGGAGCAGGCCATACATCAGAAGGACCGGGCCTATCACCCCGCCCGACGCGATCCCACCGACCAGCCAGGAAAGTCGGCGCGGGAGAGAGATGCCTCTCGCTCCCCACCCCGGCGACGGAGCAACCAGACCAGCAGCAGGCCGGTGCCCGAGCCCAGGTAGAGGAGCCCTGCTAGCAATTGAGGGCTGGTTCCAGCCAAAAGCGCTTTGGCCAGCGGAGTGCTGGCACCAAAGAGTCCCGCGGCTAGGAGCGCCAACCATGTACCGTTTACTCTCACCCGCCATTCTCCTGTCGCTCACGTATACTCGAAGTGTTGATTTCGGGTGCTGACTTCGCAATTCGGTATACGGAGGATCCATGAAAGCTCAAATTCTGCTGGCGGGAGTTGTAGCAGTCACGGCCAGTTTCCGGAATATGCGTTACGAACATCCAGGCCTGACCCTAGATCGGGCCGACAGTACCGACTGGAAGATGGTCGACCGAGCAATGGGCCGGGCGGGAAAGCCACAGCCGGATGGCGCGTACAAGTACAGCCTGCCACGGAGCGACCTCAAGGTTACTGCCGCGGGTGTGTCCTTAAAGCCCGCGCTGGCGCTCGGCTCTTGGGTTGCGTTCCATCAGGAAAGCGGGAAGACGATGGCGATGGGTGACCTCGTCCTTACCGAAGCCGAGATCGCTCCGGTGCTGACCAAGCTGGAGCAGTCGGGGGTGGAAGCGACGGCGCTGCACAACCATCTCCTGCGCGAGTCTCCTCACGTCATGTATCTGCACGTCGAGGGCGAAGGCGATCCGGTCAAGATCGCTCAGGCGGTACACGCGGCACTGGCACTCACCGGGACCCCGCCTGCTGCACCCAATGCGCCGGCTAGCCCGGCCTTGGGGCTCGACACCAACGCGGTCGCTCAGGCGCTGGGATACAGCGGCAAGGGGAACGGTGGGATCTATCAGGTCAGCGTGCCCCGAGCCGATCCGGTGCGGGTGGATGGCATGACCATACCTCCATCCATGGGGGTGGCAACCGCCATCAACTTTCAGCCCACCGGCGGAAAGAAGGCCGCCATAACCGGCGACTTCGTGATGACCGCCGACGAGGTCAACCCGGTGCTGAAGGCCCTCGCCGGAGCGGGAATCCAGGTGAACGCCCTGCACAACCACATGCTGAACGAGGAGCCGAGACTCTTCTTCGTCCACTTCTGGGCGAACGACGAAGCGGTGAAGCTGGCGCGCGGCCTCCGTTCGGCGCTCGACAAGATGGACGTCAAGCCGGCCGGGGCATGACCGCATCGCCGCCGGTAACAGCACCTGAAGCTTCGGCTCAGCAGGCTTCACTTCAGGACTACGTGCTCTATTTCCTGCGGCTCGGCAGTGTAGGCTTTGGCGGGCCCATCGCTCTGACCGGCTACATGCAGCGCGACCTGGTGGAGCGGCGGAGATGGGTGTCGCCGCAGGACTATAAGGAAGGGCTATCGCTGGCCCAGCTCGCCCCCGGCCCCTTGGCGGCGCAGCTGGCGATCTATCTGGGCTGGATCCGGGCCGGCAACCTGGGCGCGACTCTCGTTGGGCTGGCGTTCATCGGTCCGTCCTTGCTGATGGTGCTCGCACTGTCCGTGGCGTACGTGCGGTTCGGCGGCCTCCCCTGGATGCAGGGCGTTTTCTATGGGATCGGTGCCGCGGTCATCGCGATCATCGCCCAGAGCGCGATCAAGCTCACCCGCATGACGCTGGGGCGGGATCGGCTGTTGTGGGTGATCTTCGCGATCTGCGCGCTGGCCACCGCCTGGACTGAATCCGAGATCTTTTCGCTCTTCATCGGGGCTGGCGTGGCAGCCATGCTGGTGCGTGGCGTCCTTCGATCTCGAAGGACAGCGGCGGCGTTGCTCCCGATCTGGCTCGGTTCCGCTCTGGTAGTCCCGGCGTCATCCGGTCTCCTCTGGAAGATCTTTCTGTACTTCGGGCAGGCATCGCTGCTGGTCTTTGGGAGCGGGCTCGCCATCGTTCCTTTCCTGTATGGCGGCACAGTCCAGCAGTTTCACTGGCTGACGGAGCGCCAATTCCTCGATGCGGTGGCGGTATCCATGATCACCCCGGGGCCGGTGGTCATTACCGTGGCGTTCATCGGATTTCTGGTGGCGGGACTCGCCGGATCGCTGGCCGCTGCAGCCGGGATGTTTCTGCCGACCTATCTCGCCGTCGTGCTCACCGCGCCCTACTACCGCCGCTTCGCGAACAATCAACAGGTTCGCGCTTTCGTCGATGGCGTTACCGCGGCAGCAACCGGCGCGATCGCGGGAGCCGCATTCGTACTCGGCCGACGCGCCATCGTCGACCTCCCGACCGCGCTGATCTTTCTGGTCACGTTCACGATCCTCCGGACCA
>JBJMPB010000445.1:0-15464 GCA_045803455.1 Gemmatimonadales bacterium
CCGTTGTAATAGACGCATGCAGCCGTCGCAGTCAGACTCACAGCGAGGATGATGCGACGGAGACGATGAGTCGCGCTCAATTCAGCCCTCCTGCATCGACCACGGGCTCGGTTTTACGCTGATATTCGAGTAGATACTCGACGACGGCATCGGCCAGTGCCGCGGCCATGGCCTTTTGGCCGGCATAGCTGGTGAGTAATCGGCCGTCTTCGGGGTTGGTGCTATAGCCGAGTTCCACCAGAATGGCGGGCCGTCGGGCGGTGGTCAGAACCATGAACCCGGCCTGCTTGACCCCGCGGCTGTCGCCCGTATGCACCGTCTTCAGCTGACGCTGGACCAGCTCGGCAGCACGCGCCGATTCGCGAAGATGCTCGTTCAGCTGGAGATCTTTCAATATGAAATCCAGGCCCATTCCGGCTTCACCGGACGGGGCATTGGTCTCGAAGCGTACAGCTTCGTTTTCCATCTGCGCTACCCGGGCCGCGTCCTCCGTCCTCGCCTCGGCCAGGAAGTACGTCTCGAAGCCGCGAATATCGGTGTAGCCGTGGCGCCGGGCCAGCGAATTAACGTGAAGGCTGACGAACAGATCGCACGACTCGGTGCAGTAACTGCCCCGGTCTCCCAGAGCAATCAGGGTATCAGCGGTTCGGGTCATGTTCACGCCCACGCCCCGACGCTTCAACTCGTTGCGCAGGAGCAGTCCAACCTGGAGGGTGACGTCCTTCTCCTTAGTGCCCCGGGGAAAGAAGACCCCAGGGTTCCCTGGGTCCACTCCTCCGTGACCGGGATCGATGGTGACCTGATGCCCTGGACGAAGTCCGTTGGGAAGTCTGGTCTCGGCGGGCGGTGGGACCCGAGCCACCGGCGGCCGGTCAGTGGCGCCCGCCACGCGGAGACGGGCGCGCGCACCATCGTACCGAAAGCGGCTTCCCTGCGACGCCGGCAGGATCTCCGCAATGAACTGCAGAGGTAGATACAGCGTATCCCGTGTGACCGACGCCCCGCCCGCGAGCGGCCGAAGACGGTTGCCGCAGAAGCAAAGCGGTGCGCCTACCAGGAAACGAAAGTTCTGGGAGCCCACCGCAACCTCGGCCCAACCCTCCACCACTTTGGCCGAGCCATCGAGGGCGGACATGAGAGCCGCTGCGGGCAATACCGGACCGCCGTTCTCGTCAGCCCGCACCGGAATCCGCGCCTCCCCCTTGGTTCCGGCGACGACCACGACCCCGGGCATTGTATCCGTACCGGCCAGCGCCGCGAGCAGGGCCAGTGCCAGGATCACCGGCGTCCCCGCACCGAAACGGCGCGAGCGACTTCGCGCTCCTGGATCTTACGCTTGATCGCTTCACGCTTGTCGTGCTGTTTCTTGCCCTTGCCCAGGGCCAGTGCCACCTTGGCGCGTCCGTTCTTGAAGTAGAGCTCGAGCGGGACCAGGGTGAGCCCGCGTTGTTCGACTGCTCCAATCAGCTTCTCGATCTCCCGGCGATGCAGGAGCAGCTTGCGGGTTCGGACCGGATCGTGATTGTAGCGATTGCCCTGTTCGTAGGGCGTGATGTTCATCCCGTCCAGGAAGACCTCCCCATTTCGCACTCGGGCGTAGGCCTCCCGAATGGATGCCTTGCCGTTCCGTAGAGACTTGACCTCGGTCCCGGTCAACACAATGCCCGTCTCCCAGGTCTCGAGAATATGGTAATCGTGGGTCGCCTTCGGATTCCGGGCGACCGACTGCTTCCGCTCGGCGGGTGGGGTAAGTTCGCGGCTCACGAGGGGTATCCTAAGCAAAGGATAAGCCAAGGTGGGAAGGAAGGGAAAGACGGGAAGGTCGGGAAGCAAGGCCGTCGTTCCCGTCCTTCCCGTCTTTTCAGGTTCCTCATGCCGAAGGCGGGACTCGAACCCGCACGGGCTTGCGCCCACTGCGCCCTGAACGCAGCGCGTCTACCAGTTCCACCACTTCGGCGAGCGCGAAAACCTAATACCGAGGCATCCCTACTTCAATCCGATCAGCCCAGGCATCGATTCCTCCCGCGAGGCTGCGTACCCGGCTGAAGCCGGCGCCTTTGAGCAGCTGGAGCGCTTTCATGGAACGAACCCCATGATGGCAGTGGGTCACGATCTCGGCGTGACCGTCGAGCTCACCGAGCCGCTCCGGAAGCTGGCCGAGCGGGATCAGGCGCGCGCCCTCGATGTGGGCGATTTCCCACTCATGCGGCTCCCGCACATCGATCAGCACCAGCTCCGGCCCTTTCTGCTGTATTTCCCGGGAGAGCTCTTCCGCAGTGACCTCAGGTCCGTCATAAGCGGGTTCCGCGCCGATCCCGCAGAACGCCTCATAGTCGATCAACTCTCGAATACTCGGCCGCTCTCCGCAGACTGGGCAGGAGGGATCCTTGCGCAATTGGAGCTCACGGAAGCGGAGCTTCAGGGCATCGAACAAAAGGAGTCTGCCGACCAGCGAGTCGCCGGCGCCGATGATCCACTTGATCGTCTCCAGCGCCTGAATGCTCCCGATGATGCCCGGCAGGACCCCGAGTACTCCTCCCTCAGCACAGCTCGGGACCAATCCCGGAGGAGGCGGCTCGGAGTAGAGACACCGGTAGCAAGGACCCTGACGGGAATAGAAGACCGACGCCTGACCCTCGAAACGGAAGATGCTCCCGTAGACGTTCGGCTTTCCAAGCAGCACGCAGGCATCGTTGACCAGATAGCGGGTGGGGAAGTTGTCCGTCCCATCCACGATGATGTCGTACTCCCGCAGAATGTCGAGCGCGTTCTCAGACGTCAGCCGCGTCTCGTGCTTCTCGATCCGTACGTTGGGATTCACATCCCCCAGCCTGCCCTCGGCGGACTCGAGCTTCGACTGACCCAGTGTGGAGGTGCCGTGGACGATCTGCCGCTGCAGATTCGTCAGGTCGACCACGTCAAAGTCCACGATCCCGATCGTCCCCACTCCCGCGGCCGCCAAATAGAGCGACAGCGGCGAGCCTAGGCCACCCGCACCAACGGTGAGGACCCGAGCCGATTTGAGCTTGCGTTGGCCGGCAATGCCGACCTCGGGGAGCAGCAGGTGTCTGGAATAGCGCAGAACTTCAGCATGGGACAGCGCGGCTTCGCTCCTCAGGGCCGGGGATCCACCGGCGATGCTGGGCACGATGGTGAGCACATCCCCGGACTGTACCGGTGTAGCCGTGGAGGAGAGATGCCGGATGTCGGTCTCGTTCAAGTACAGGTTGACGAAGTTCCGCAGCCGGCCATCGTCCTGCAGCAGGTGACGCTTGAGGCCGACATGGGCGGCGAGCAGCCCGTCGAGCACCTCGCCCACGGTTTGGCCCGATAACTGGATGGTGTCCTGCCCGGCGGTAAAGCCACGCAGGGGCGTCGGGATCGAAACGGTTACAGGCATATCTCAGACCTCATGGATTACGTCGAGAGACTCTGGCAACATGGCCGACCGATCACCAGCCAGCTGCCAACTAGTGGCCTCAACCGCTCGTCCGCGGTCGACCCGCACGATCAGATAACTGTACCAGGGCCAGGCGTGCTCGGCGTCGAATGACGAGGGCGCCGCCGGGTGATCCGGGTGCGAGTGGTAAAACCCGAGCACCTCGAGGTCCGCCTGGCGAACCTCGGCCTCGACTCTCTGGAGATCCTCAGGGGCGATCAGGTACCGATGCGGGTCGTCTGCCCGACGATTCACCACCGGCAGCAGTCTGCGCACCTGCTTGATCTCACCCGGTTGCCCTGCCAGCACGCCGCAGCATTCCCCCGGGTAGGCCCGCTCCCCCTCACGATGAATGGTCCCCAGCAGCGTCTCACTGACCCGCAACGTCACGTGACCCTCCACCGGTGAAGGTCACTGAGATATCTCGCCCCCGAGTCGCACCCGATCACAACTACGCAGGCGTCCGGCGCCTGCCGAACGATGTCCAGCGCCGCGGCCACCGCAGCCCCGGCGGACCAGCCGACCAGGTAGCCGGCATGCCGCGCCAACCAGCGGGCGGTCCGATCGGCGGCTTCAGTAGAGATCTCCGCCACCAGGTCGGGGACCGCGGGATCATACAGCGCGGGCGGATGGCCTGTTGTCGCCAAGTGCTTTAGCCCCTCGAGCCCGTGTAGCGGAGAATCCGGCTGCACTCCGATCAGTTGAATGTCAGGGTTCTTCTTTTTCAGGAACCCCCCGGTTCCCATCATGGTTCCGGTCGTTCCCATCGCCGCCACGAAGTGCGTGATCCGTCCTGCGGTTTGACTCCAGATTTCGGGGCCAGTGGTGTCCCGGTGCGCCGCTGTGTTGGCCGGATTGCTGTACTGGTCGGCGAAGTAGTAGCGATCTGGCTCCTCCCTCAAAATCTGGCGGGCCCGTTCGGTTGCTCCATCGGTTCCGTCCATCCGGTCGGTCAACACGACTTCCGCGCCGTATATCTCGAGCAGTGCACGGCGCTCCGGACTGGCGTTGGCCGGGACGCAAATCGTAACCTCCACACCTGCAGCGGCACCCAGCATCGCATAGGCAATCCCGGTATTGCCGCTGGACGCATCGAGCAGCCGCCGGCCGGCCAACTCGCCCCGGCAGAGGGCGTCCCGGAGAATGCTGCGGGCAGCGCGGTCCTTCACACTTCCCCCAGGGTTGAGCCACTCAGCCTTTAGAAGGACCTGCGCTCCGCGAGAAGATTCCAGTGCGATAGGGAGCAGCGGCGTCTTCCCGACCGCCCTCCACAGCGCAGGCTCCGACCCACTCGGTTCAGCGTTCATCCCACTCTCCCAATGCTAAAAGGCCCGACCGTTGGGTCGGGCCTCAGTTTCTCAACCGAAGAGCGTCAGCTTGCTGACGATATCCCGACCAGTTCCTGGACTTCGGTTTCCTGCTTCATCAGATCGGCGAGAGAGATGCTGGCAAGCAGCTCGTCCACTCGCTGCTGGAGCGCATGCCAGACCGGCCGGATGCTGCAGGTATGTCCCGGATTACATCGATCGGCGTCCACCGGGTGGGTGGCGCAGTTGACCTCGAAGGTCTGGTGCTCCGAAGCAGCCATAACATCCCGCACCGAAATGGCCGCCGGCTCCTTGGCCAAGTAGTAGCCACCCTTGGCTCCCCGCACACTCTCGACCAGGCCGGCCCGCCGGAGGCGCAGCAGGATCTGCTCGACATAATCAGCCGGAAGTCGCTCGGTGTCGGCCAGCTCGCGGGCAGCAACCGGCCCACTGCCGCCACGTCCGCGCTTGGCAAGGTGGATCGAGATGATCAGGCTGTATTCGGTCCAGGTAGTGACCCGCATGGACTCAATATGCCTGTGAAAACAGGTGGAATCAATGCGAGGTGGGACTGTGGCTACGCGCTAACTTTTCTCCGCCGAGGTCCAGCGTGCCACCTCTTCGGCGCTCATACTGCCGTAAGGCCGAATGCGCGCGTCGCGAAACGTGCCGCCGAGCACGTCGCCCAGGTACTGGGACCAGGAGAGCAGAGTTCCGTAGCAGACGGGGTCGGCGGCATCGGGCGCGCCGACCTCCGCATTCACCCGCTGCAAGAGCTCCCGCATGACGCTCTCGGGAACTCGGGAGCGGGCCGAGGGGAAGATGAATCCGAACAGGACCAGATGAGCCAGCAGCACGCGCCAGTGGGGTCCAAAACGCTGAACCAGCCGATCCCAGTCCAGCCGCTCACCAATGGCGAGGATGAGGTGGGAAACATCGGCCCCGTCATAGCGCTCGCGCTCCATCACGAAGGCCTTCGACCAGATGGTCTCCTCGGGCGGAGCGATTTTCACCGGCACATTCAGGACTTGACCGTCCGCAGCGTGCTCGAACCAGCCGTCGTCCACCGCCGCCACGCCATTGCCGGAGCTGAAAATCACGTCGATGAACCCCTCGGGCGAGCGGATCTTGGCCAGCCAGTGCGAAAACACCAGCTCAGTCTCATAGCCGGCCGTCGCGCACGCTTCCAGCAGGCGCTGGACGTCCAAAGGCCGTGCAAAGATGTCCAGATCCTTGGTAGACTTGTCGATGCCGGCCTGGTGGATGAACGCAAACGCGCCGCCCACCAGGAACGGCACCTTGGCCCGGTTGAGCACCTCCATTGCGTTACGATAGAACAGCCGGGAGGGGGTCTCGACTAATGACTGCGTCGGGGCGAGCGCCATGCCGGACTCCGCAGAGGGGATATTCATGATAAGTCGGTCGCAAACATTCGGGGTGTGGCGCGGATCACCGCAGCCCTGCACCGGTCGCGAGATCGTGCCAGCATGACCAAATCGGCCGGTACTGTGCGGATTGCGGCCCTGGGAGACATTCACCTGGGCGGCCGAGGATTGGAGCCGCCGCTGCAGATGCTCTTCAGCCAGGTGTCAGCCCACGCCGACATCCTGGCGCTGTGTGGTGACCTGACGGACCGGGGAGACCCGGACGAGGCGCGCCAGATGGCGAAGGCGCTGGGGTCGGTCACGGTTCCGATCGTCGCGGTGCTGGGCAACCACGACTACGAGTGCGGGAAAGTCAGCGAAGTAACCCGGATCCTGTGCGACGCCGGTGTCCGTGTGCTCGACGGAGACGCGCAGGAAATATTGGGAGTCGGCTTTGCCGGAGCCAAGGGCTTTGCCGGCGGGTTCGGGCGGGGAGCCCTGGGTCCCTGGGGAGAACCTCTGATCAAGCAGTTCGTCAGAGAGGCGGTAGACGAGGCTCTCAAGCTGGAAACCGCCCTCAGTCGCCTCCGCACCGCCCGCAAGGTTGCGCTCCTCCACTACGCGCCTATCGCCGCAACCGTAGAAGGAGAGCCTCGGGAGATTTATCCCTATCTTGGCTCCAGCCGGCTGGAGGAGCCCCTCGGTCGGTATCCGGTGGACGTGGTGTTCCACGGTCACGCCCACCACGGAGCGCCCCAAGGGCGGACCATGGGCGATGTACCGGTCTACAATGTTTCCATGATGCTACTCCAGCGGACCTACCCGGACCGGCCGGCATTTCGGGTGGTGGAGCTTCAGGTGGGCGACAACACCAATGAAGGACCTGCGGGCGTCACTCCGCTTCGGCGGGTCACCGACCGCCCGGTTGCTTGACCGGCTCGTCGAGCTCACCGGGGACGCCGGGCTCCGTCATGGCTCGAAGGTCCAGAATCTCCTCTAATTCCGTTCCTTTCAAAATGCCCTTCTGAATAACCAGCTCCTTCACGGTAAGGCCGGTTGCCACAGCTTCCTTGGCGAGCTTGGCCGCCTCGCCGTAGCCGATGCGTGGGGCCAGCGCGGTGACCAGAGCCGGGCTCCGCTCCAGCCAATACCGGCATTGCGCCTCATCGGCCTGAATTCCATCGATGCAGCGCTCCGCCAGAACCGCAGTCGCGTTCCCCACGATGAAGAGCGCGAACAGGATGTTGTGCGTGATCACCGGCATCATCACGTTGAGCTCGAGCTGCCCCGCCTCCGCCGCCAGCCCCACGGTGGTATCCAGCCCTAGCGCCTGGTAGCAGACCTGGTTCACCATCTCCGCGATGGAGGGGTTAACCTTGCCCGGCATGATGCTGGATCCCGGCTGCACCGGAGGGAGGAGAATTTCAGCCAGTCCGGTCCGGGGACCTGACGCGAGGAGCCGGAGGTCGTTTGCGATCTTGTTCAGATCGAGCACGTACGCCCGAAGGGCCCCGCTGAAAGTGGCAAAGTCTCCCATCGACTGCATCAGCTGAATCAGGTCGCGCCCGGGCCGAAGCTGCATACCGGTAATCCGGGACAGCTGCTTGACCATCAGATCGGCATACTCCGGCTCGGCGTTGAGGCCGGTGCCCACGGCCGTTCCCCCGATGTTGAGCTCGCGCAACCAATCCGCAGCCGCCTCCAGCTTGTCCCGATGGCGCTGAACCGTGCGCCCGTACGCGGTGAACTCCTGGCCCAGGCGGATCGGGGTGGCGTCCTGCAGGTGGGTTCGGCCTGATTTGATGATGTGATCGAACTCTTCGCCCTTGGCCAGGAGCGAGGTTGCCAGCCGGTCGAGCGACACCAGGGTTCCCGAGAGCGTGGCCAGAGTTGCCAGCCGCATCGCGGTGGGGATCACATCATTCGTGCTCTGCGCCATGTTGACGTGATCGTTCGGATGCACCGGCTGATAGGTTCCGCGCGTGGAGCCCAGAAGCTCATTGGCCCGGTTCGCCAGCACCTCATTACAGTTCATGTTGTGACTGGTACCGGCACCAGCTTGATACACGTCCAGAATGAATTGGTCCCGGTGCTTGCCACCGAGAACCTCGTCGGATGCCTGCACGATGGCATCGGCCAAGCGGGCCTCGAGCCGTCCGGTCTGCTTGTGCACCACTGCCGCCGAGCGTTTGATCCATACCACGGCGTCGACGAACGCCGGCAGAGGCCGGAGCCCCGAGATGGGAAAGTTTTCCGAAGCGCGCAGGGTTTGGATCCCGTACAACGCGCTGGAGGGCACCGCTTTTTCGCCGAGAGGATCGCGCTCGATGCGAGTTGGCGCGGCAGTTTTTGCGTCGTGTGGAGTCACTTCACATCCGGGGAAGAATGACCACGTACTTTAGGTCCATCGCCGAAACCGCCGGGTTCTCCGGGGAAAAGCCGTTCAAGGCCGACCTGTTTGGCAGCCCCAGGCTGTTCGTCGGGGTGAATTGTTTTCAGCCGGGGCAGTCACAAAAGGTTCACATCCATGCGAAGTCGGACAAATTTTATCTGGTCCTCTCGGGAAAGGCGAGGATGATTGTGGGAGAGGAGACGCGGGAGGTGGGGCAAGGAACGGTGGTGTGGGCTCCGGCGGATGTCCCTCATGGCGTGGCCGAAGCGCTGGAACCGACTGTCATGCTGGTCGCGATGGCTCCGCCCCCCTCCACTATCAACTCTCCAGCTGCTCCCTGACGTCTGCCGCGCCTTGACGGGCCAGCTTCCTCAGCGCCGGCCAGCCGTAAATCTTCGCAGCCAGCCAGACACCCAGCACCACGCCCACCCCGTTGGTATACCAGCGCCAGGCCAGAAGCAGCCAGCCCTGGTGTTCTCCCAGATCTCCCGCAGCGCCGCCCAGAAATCCTAACTCCACCGCGCCGGCTCCCGATGGCGTCGGCAGCAGCAGCTGGCTGTACAGCAGCGCGAAGGACCCCACCAGCATTGGTCCCATGGCCGGCGGATCCGGCAGGGTGAGCGCAAGAACCGGAAGAATCGCGACCCTCGTTCCCAGATTGATCAGGCTGAGCGGGAGGCTGGCAACGAGTGGCCACCAAGGCATCCGGCGCCAATACACCAGGGCGCGTTTGACCGGGCGACGCAGCTGCCTAGTTACCGGAGAGGTTACCGAGCGGGCGTAACGCCATGCCAGAACGCTGATGAGAAAAACGCCCACCACCCAGGGCCAGGCATGCTCCGCGGCCGCCTCGAGCCGGGGCCCGACGCTGGACCACCAGGCCGGCGCATACTCCCAACCGAGCCATGCGGCAGCAATGATGATCACCGGCCAGGCTGCCAGCACCTCGAGACTGATTCCCACGAAGGCGGCTGTAGCGGGTACCCGGCTGCGGAGCATCCCAGCCAGTCGAGCCGGCTCGCCGCCGATCCGGAGCGGTGTCAGAGCGCAGGCCGCATCTCCAAACGCATTGAGAATGAAGGCGTCCTTTACCGATAACGGATATCCGAGGCCCTGGATGATCCACTGAATGCGCCAGGCGCGCGCCAACAGATCGGCAGCCACCAGGCCGACGCAAATGAGGTGGGCCTCTAACGCCGTCACGCGGGCTGATGCATGGAGCAGAGATCCGCGTATCGGCCGACCGTTCGATGCTCGCACCACCGGTCTAGAGCACCCGCCACCGATCGGGCGGTAGCGGGGTGATCGAGGTCCTGTGGATGGAGTGCAAGCCGAGGCCAGGCGCTGTCTCGCTGGAGCCGCCAGCGAGCCGCGGCGACCGCCGATGAGCCCCAGGCCCTGAGCGGCGTTCTCGAGCTCCACCGCACAACCGGCGAAGCAACTCGCTCATCTGAAGACAGCAGGTGAATGCTGGACGCGTCTTCAGTGAACTCCAGCCCCAAGGCTCGCGCTGCCGTGTCGGTGGTCTCGCGGGCCAACCAGGCAGGCGCAACGAATCCTGAGGGATTGATCCCTACCCGGCGCAGTCGGGAAAGGCCCTGGGCGATTCGGCGCCGGGCGATTGGCTCTTCCAGAGTGAGAAACTCCGCCTCTCGGGCGGTGTTGCCCCAGGCTCGCCAGGCGTCACCGGGGCCCCGCCGTAATCCGTTCTCATCGTGACGCTCTCCGTGCAGGATCGGCTCCGCGCCTTGCTCGGCCCCGGCCTGGACCCATTTCACGAACTCGGGGTACTGCTCGACCGGCCACTCACCGTGCCAGTTGGGTACGACGAGAAGCGCGGGAGTCACGCCGCGGTGTCGGCAGAGCTCCCAGAGCTTCAGAACGTTCCTCTCGTGAGCCGGGGTGACGTCGTGAATAGAGACCAGTAGCATCACAGATCCAGAATGCGGCGATATACCCCGAACAGCCGCTCGAACACCTGATCCCATCCGTGATTGGCTTCCACGTATGCCCGACCCCGGATCCCCAGCTCGTCCAGGCTTCCGGTGATCAGCCGGATGGCTGCCTCGGCCAGTGCGTGACCGTCGCCGGACACAAACGATGCGCCTGCCCCCGATCGGGTCACTGTCTCCGCCACGCCGCCCCGGTCAGCCGTGAGTACCGGGGTGCCGCTGGCCAGCGCCTCCAGAGCGGAGAGCCCGAAGGTCTCCAGGGAGCACGGGGCAACATACAGATCGGCCGCGGCCATCAGATCGGCCAGGCGTTCTCGATCCCCCTCGAATGGAAGCCAGATAAACCGGTCACTTCCCTGCTGCCGCTGCAGTCTCGCTCGGGAGGGACCGTTTCCCACCAGGACGAGTCGAGCCCCGGTTCGACGCTCGACCTCCGGCCAGCTCGAGAGCAGCAGGTCGAGTTCTTTCTCCCGTGCGATCCGACCCACGAAAAGCGCCAAAGGCCCTTGGGGCAGGCCCAGGCTCCGACGGGTTTCCGCCCCATAGGCCCGACGCCTCGGGTGGAATCTGTCCAGGTCTACGCCCAGGGAGACCCGCTCCACGCGTTCAACGCCCTCGCGCTCCAACTCGCCCACCACGAAATCCGAGGGAGCCAGAGTGGCCTTCACCAACCGGCTCAAGCGACGGACGTACCGCCAGGCGAAGCGGCTCGCGGTGCGACGTATTGCCCCTGTCGTGTGCGGCCAAGGGGCGATTACCCGGGGAAAGTTGCTGTGGTAGAACCACACGGCTGGGACCTGGCCGCCTCGCGTGGCGAGATGCACCAGCCAGGGGGCGCACCAGGCACTTCCGACCTCTATCAGTTGGGGGCGCTCGTGGGCCACGATCCGGTTGGTGGAGCGGGTCGCGAGCATGAAGCGGTACGGCTTCTGGGTCGGGATCGAAGGACCGTGCAGCCGGTAGCAACGCACACCGCCGGTCTCGTGGATCGAGTCACGGGCACCGGGCACGACCAGCACCTGGCGCAGCTCGGGCCGACTCTCGACGTAACGTGCCTTCTGCAGCAGGTAGGTGCGAACGCCTCCGGTAGTCTCCCCAAAAAACTCGGAGATATCGAGCACCCCAAGCGCATCGGGTCTGAGGCGGGGCGGGAGGACGCTCCGTGAGATGTCCAGCG
This sequence comes from Gemmatimonadales bacterium, assembly GCA_045803455.1. GTDB lineage: Bacteria > Gemmatimonadota > Gemmatimonadetes > Gemmatimonadales > GWC2-71-9 > CAVVWJ01. Next base: position 11,632 of record JBJMPB010000445.1, read on the forward strand.
AAGACCGCGCGTCGATCCCGGAAAACACGTCGAGATCGGGAATGGTACACACCGCGCGGTCAGTCAGAACAGTCCCCGAGTGGATAGATGGTGCCGCAGTTGGCGCAAGGATTCTTGCAGCCGCGGATTCGCGGACGAACCGGAAAGCCGCAGCGGTTGCAGGTCGAGGTGGAAGTGGGAGTGCGGGGAGGCGGGGAAGAAGGCGACGTCCCCGCTGCCCTGCTTTCCCGCATCCTCTCTGACGTCTCACCCAATCCGATACGCCCCGGTAAGGAATGGGTTGGTGAGCCGTTCGACTCCGATGGTAGTATCGAGTCCGTGGCCACTGTGCACCACGGTCGAGTCGGCTAAGGAGAGAAACTCACTCTGGATCGTGGCCATGAGAGTGGCGGCGTCGCCCCCCGGCAGGTCCGTCCGGCCCACCGATCCGTTGAAGAGCACGTCTCCCCCGAAGATCAGGCCATACCCCAGAAAACTGACGCTGCCGGAAGAATGCCCCGGCGTGAATCGCACCTCGAAGCGGTAATCGCCGATTCGGAGGTTCTGCCCAGCCGTGAGCTCCGCATGGGGAGCCGGGGGGCGCTCCAGCTGCATTCCTACCCAGGACCCATACTGAGGAAGCGAGTCGTACAGCGGCCGGTCGGCCCGATGCAGGTAGATCGGAGCACCGGTGGCCTCGTGCACGGCCTTCACTCCCATGATATGGTCGATGTGGGCGTGGGTAAGCCAGATGGCGCGAAGCGACCAACCCCGGCGGTTCAGCTCGGCCAGGAAACGGCTGGACTCCTCGCCCGGATCGATGATTACCGCCTCGCCGGCTGTGGCATCGGCCACGAGGTAACAGTTCTGGGCGAACTGTCCATTCGGTATCGCTACCACCTCGGGATTAGACACCAACCTTCGCCTTCGGCAGCGCTGGAGTCTTCCGGTCGGCCAGATACTTCTCGACCGCAATGGCCGCCGTGGTGGCGTCTCCCACAGCAGTGGTGATCTGGCGAGTCAGCTGCGATCGCACATCGCCCGCCGCGAACAATCCCGGAATCGAGGTCATCATCCGCTCGTCCGTGATCAGGTAACCGCTGGGATCGTGCACCGCATGCTGTTTGACCAGCCCGGTGTTAGGCCGAAATCCGACGAAAATGAAGGCTCCGGTGGCACGGAGGGAAGACAGCTCTCCGGTCACCGTGTCCTGCAGCTGCATCGACTGCAGGCCGGCCGGCGCGCCCTTGAACTCGAGCACTCGCTTGTTCCAGATCACTTCGATCTTCGGATTGGCGAACAGCCGTTCCTGCAGAATCTTCGAGGCTCGAAACTCGTCGCGGCGGTGAATGACATATACCTTCTGGGCGTAGCGGGTCAGGTAATCGGCTTCCTCGACGGCGGCATCCCCGCCCCCGATAACCGCCAGGATCTCCCCCTTGAAGAATGCCCCGTCGCACACAGCACAGTAGGAGACACCCCGGCCCGCGTATTCGACCTCACCCGGCACCTCCAGCTTGTTGGGCGTGCCCCCGGCCGTGAGAATGACCGCCGGCGCCTGATATAGCTGACCCATTCCGGTGGCGACATCGAAGGTGCCGTCGTCCAGCCGCACGATCGACTCCACCGTATCCTGCCGGATATCGGCCCCGAACTTGACGGCGTGGGCCGTCATCAGATCGGCGAGCTGCCGGCCGAGGACGTGCTCGAACCCGGGATAGTCGTCGATCCATTCGGTGTTTAACAGCTCCCCGCCGGGGACACCCCGCTCCAATAGTACCGACCGAAGCAGCCCCCGCCCGGCATACATGGCTGCACAGAGCCCCGCCGGGCCTCCGCCTACGATGATGACGTCCAGCTCTGCCTTGCCGGTCATACCAGCTCCAGGATGCACGCGAAACTCCCTATCGCTCCAAAATATAGAACGTCCGAGGGTTCCCGTGCGGCTAGCCCAGGTGCAGCAGATTCACCGCGCCGTGGCAGCTGGACACAGTGCCGACCAGCACATCGACCGGGTTGCCCCGCGAGCCCGCGGCCGCTACAGCCGCATCGCCCGCGAGCACCTCCGCAACGTCGAACATGCCAACACCATAGACCCGATGCTCGCAGACGAAGAGAACCGGGCCGGCCGTGGGGTGGGAGCGATCCAGTTTCCGGGCGACGGCTGTCAGGGCGTCCGCCATCTCCCAGCTCCGGGGGGCTCGGATTACGGGACAAATGGCCGGCTCGATACAGTGCGTGGGGCAGATCCAGTCGGCGTACGAGACGTAGCGGGTCTGGTCGGGGGCCGTCACATCGTAGGGTGTGCCCGGTCCGGCAGGCACCACCGTGGTGTTGACCATCCGGCCCGGCCAGCGACGGCGAGCCTGGCGAACCAGCCACTCATACATGAGATGGGGCATGAGAGGCGACGGCACGATGGCGTCGCCGGTGCCACTCTCAGGGATTGAGGCAGCCTCGGCCAGATACCGGTCGAAGAACTCACCCCAGTCCTGAGTCACGAGGGTTACTCCCTCGGCACGGCCAATCTCCCGGGCAACCCGGCACTGCGGGTCACGGTCCACGACCAGCAGCCGGCGGAAGCGGGCCCGAGCTCGTTCCGCGGCACGAAGCAGTTGCCCCGTATAGAAGGTGCCGTAGCATCCTCCCCCCACGATGACGACGTCGCGAAAGGCCGCGCTACTGGACCAGTCGTCCACCATCCACCACCAGGATCTCGCCGGTTACGTAGTCACCTCCCTCGAGGAGATACAGCAACGCCGTCACCACGTCCGATGGACTTCCTAGGCGGCGAAGCGGCGTCGAGCGCACCAGCCGCTCCCGGTCGGCGGCGCTGTAATCTTCCGGAACCAACACCGCGCCTGGAGCAATGGCGTTGACAGTGACCTCCGGAGCCAGGCTTCGCGCCAGCACCTTGGTCAGCATGATGACTCCGGCCTTGCTGATGGAATGGGCCGCAAAGCCGGGCCAGGGTTCGAGACCGGCCAGATCTGCCATGTTCACCACCTTACCTCTGCTTTCCCGGAGGGCCGCCGCCGCTCCACGGGTACAGAAGAAGACCGCGCGCAGGTTGAGGCTGAGAATCGCATCCCACTGCTCCGGGGTGGTCTCCTCCAGACTCAAGTGGTGCATGACCGCGGCGGAGTTCACCAGCACGTTGAGGCCGCCCAGCCGCTCGGCGACCGTACGAGGCAGGGATTCGGCGGCATGGGCGTCAGTGAGGTCGGCCTGGAAACACGCGGCGCGTCCCCCGGCGGCCTCGATCTGCGCCGCCAGCTCGCGCGCGCCGGCCTCAGACTGGTGATAATGCAGGGCGAGGGTCATACCCCGTTCCCCGAGGGCCTGCGCCATGGCGCGGCCCAACCGGCGTCCGGCGCCGGTCACCAGTGCCACCTTGCCCCGTAGCTCCATTAGTGAGAGCCGGAGCCCGGCGGTGCAATCGGTATGATTTGTCCGGTGACGGTTGACGACGGACTGGCGAGGGCCATCACTCCCTCGGTGACTGCCCGCATCTCGACGTACTGCGCCTCACCTTCGCCCACCGCGGCCACATTGTCCATCGTTCGTACCATGGCCGGCGCCACTGCGTTCACCCGGATCTGCCGGTCCCGCAGCTCGAGGGCCAGGCTTTGGCTGAATCCAGCAACGGCAGCTTTGGCGGCGCTGTAGATCGCCATGGGCGCCTGGGGACTGAAGTACGCGATCGAGGAAAAGTTGATGATGGACCCTCGGGTTCGGCTCAAGGCATCAATTGCGGCCTGCGACACCAGCACGGCCGTTTTCAGGTTGATGGAAATCTCCCGGTCGATGGCCTGAACCGTGAGGTCATTGATCGGGCCGTAGGTGGTGAGACC
>JBJMPB010000449.1:0-5289 GCA_045803455.1 Gemmatimonadales bacterium
GTTGATGATCTCGATTGTCTTTCCCAGATGACTGGTCACCACATCACCTGGCTTGACCGCCGTCCCACTCGGCATGTTTTCCGTGCTGGGGATAAGACCGACGACATGCACCTTTGGCTTCAATAAGCCAAGGGCCTCGAAGGTGCCCAACACCGCGGCCGCGCCGGACATGTCGTACTTCATGTCCTCCATATTCTGGGCTGGCTTGATCGAGATGCCGCCGGTATCGAAGGTGACGCCCTTACCGATCAGCACCACCGGCGGTCCCTGTGCTCCCTTGTACTCCAGCGCGATGAAGCGCGGCTCTTCAGCGCTGCCCTGGGCCACTGACATCAGGGCCCCCATCTTCTCCCGAATGATGGCGGCCTTGTCGAGCACGGTGATCTCGAAGCCGTGCCGCTGCGCCAGCTCCCGCGCCACGTTGGCCAGATAGGTGGGCGTGCAGATGTTGCCCGGCAGCACCTGAATGCCTCGGGCAAAAGTCTGCCCTGCCCCAATGGCTGCTCCGAGCCGGTTCCCCTCTCGCATCGAGTCGGAGGATTCGGTCAGTAGGATATCGACTCGTTCGAGCTGTGGCTTCTTGCTCTCGTCGTCACGCCGCTTCATCTCGTTGTACTGCCAGGCGCCTTGCGCCAGCCCTTCGGCTGTGGCCTGGGCAGCTTCGTCAGGCGCCACTTTTCCCCGGGATTCGGCCGGGAGGTGAAATGCCGCGCGCGGTACGCCGATCGAGCGCGCCCGCTTGGCTGCAATGGCGGCGGCGCGCCGGATCATCGCGCGATCGATCTCGTCCGCCTTGCCCAGGCCTACCAGCAGCACCCTGGCTGCCGGCCCGGTCGGGTACAACACCGCCACCTCATCCTTCTTCCCCACGAAGTCGCCGGAGGAGAACACCCGGGCGAGCGCACCGCCGGTGGCCTTGTCGAGTGCGTTCAGCGACTGAGGCAGTTTGCCGCGTCCCAGCGCGATGGCCAGGAGCGGAGTCTCATAGCCGGCGAGCTGTGCCTGGGCTAAGGGAGTCTCGAACGGCATAGGCGAGACAACGTGGGGTTGAGTGTGAGGGTTATGGTCTTGCGGGTGGGAAGCTACACCAGGCCGGGCGGAGGCGGCAATCCGGGGCCTGAGTAGGTTTCTGTTCCCCATGACAGGCCACGAAGCTTCCCTCCTCCGCTCTAGCAATCGAACGGCTCGCCGCGTCGCCGTCATCGGGGCCGGCGCGGCTGGGATCATGGCCGCCATTTTCGCGTCCTCTGCCGGCGCGGAAACACTGCTGCTCGAAAGCACCCGGGATGGCGGACGCAAGATCCTCATCAGCGGCGGAGGACGCTGCAACATTCTCCCGGCCCGGGTGGATGAGCGCCGATTCGTCACCGATTCTTCTCCGAACACTCTGCGCAAGATCCTCCGCTCCTGGCCGCTGCGGGAGCAGATCGCGTTCTTCGAGGCGGAGCTCGGACTACCTCTGGTGGAGGAGGAAGCGTCGGCCAAGTTGTTTCCGGCGTCGAACCGCGCCCGCGACGTGCGCGACGGACTGCTGGCGCTGGCCGCCCGCCGGGGGGCTCAGTTCTTCCCCAATACCACCGTCACCGGAGTCGCTCCCGCTCCCGATGGCTCGTGGCAGCTGGAGCGTGACGGCGCTTCGCCTCTTCGAGTCGACGCGGTCGTCGTGGCAACCGGAGGTCTCTCGGTGCCGAACACCGGCAGCGACGGCCGCGGGCTCGCGATGTTGGCTACGCTGGGACACACGATCCACCCTACCTATCCGGCGCTGACGCCGGTTGTCGCAGATTCACCCAGCCTAGCTGCGCTCGCCGGCATTTCTCTGCCGGTGACGATCACCGCGGGGGACACCACAAGGCAGGCTACGGCCACCGGGGGTTTCCTCTTTACCCATCGGGGCTACAGCGGCCCCTCAGTGCTGGACGTCTCCCATGTGATCGCCCGCTCGAGACTCGAAGAAGATGGGAGCGCCCGCTTGTCGATTCGATGGACCAGACTCGACGAGGCCGGGTGGGAAGCTGCCTTGAAGCCTCAGGGGACCCGCACGGTAGCAGGGGCCCTGCGACGCGAATTACCTGACCGCCTGGCCGATGCACGCGCTGGAATGGCCGCCGTCCCACCATCGCGGCCACTGGCACAGCTGGCACGGGACGAGCGCCTTCGCCTCATTGGAGCGCTGGTGCGCGGTGAGTTGCCGTGGACCGGCGACGAGGGATACAAGAGAGCGGAGGTCACGGGCGGTGGGGTAAGCCTGGCCGAGATCGACCCGAGGACCCTGGAGAGCCGTCGGCATCCGGGACTCTTCCTCTGTGGTGAGGTACTGGACGCCTTCGGACCGATCGGGGGGTACAATTTCCTGTGGGCCTGGGCAACTGGCCGGGCCGCTGGTATTGCCGCCGCTAAATAAGCGCCAGTATAAAACCCGGATCTGCCCCACACCGTAGGGATTCGCACCTCCTTCACGGATATGCCAGAATGCGACTCTCGATCCTTCCCGTGATCCTGGCTGGGCTCGGCTTGGCTGGTCCTCTGTTCGGCCAGACACCGAGCTCAACCCTCAAGCAACAGGTCTTTGCCGCTGAAAGCAGTTTCGCCGCCAGCATGGCCGAGCGGAACTTCGACGCCTTCGGCTCCCAGGTATCGCCGGAGGCCATTTTCTTTGCCGATACCACCGTGATGCGGGGGAAGACAGCCGTCCTTCGGAGCTGGCGCCCGTTCTTCGAGAAGCGGGACCCGCCCTTTTCCTGGAAGCCGGACGTGATCGAGGTGCTGCCCTCGGGCAAGCTCGCCCTGAGCAGCGGCCCGGTGTTCGATCCCAAAGGCCAGCAGGTGGGAACCTTCAGCTCGATTTGGCGCCGGGAGTCAGATGGCAGCTGGAAGATCGTCTTCGACAAGGGTTGTCGGTGATCGATCAGCTGGCTGCTAGGCCTTCGCCCAGACCGAGGCCTTCTTAGCCCAACTCGTGTCCTGATAGCGCTCACTGAACGCTTGCGCGGTCTGCCCCAACGCAGCGGCGTCGCCCTTGCCCTTATATCGGGAAACGCCGGCCCAGTAGAGCGCCTCCGGGGCCGATTCAGAAGTCGGAAAGCGATCCACTACCTCCCGAAATCGCCGTTCTGCCTGGTCCCACTGTTGTCGTGTAAACGCGGAATGCCCGAGGCCGAGCGTCAGCTGAGCCAGGAGATCGTCGGCCGGTAAAAATCCTTCGATCCGATGGCGCTCGGTCCCGGTTGGATCGATCACCAGCAATGTCGGGGTCCACTGCGCGTTGTAGCGCTCGCCGAAGCGTTTGAAGTCGTCGAGCTGATCTTTCACATGGACCCGGGCCGGGATGAAGTTCTCCTGAATAAACCGGGCCACGCGTTCGTCCGGATATACCTCGGCATCCAGCCGGGCACATCCGCTTCACATCGGAGCGGCGCTGAAGTCGAGCAATAGATGGCGATTCTGGGCCGAAGCCTGTTTCAGGGCCTCATCGATGTCGTTGCGCCAGGTGATGTTCATGATCTCTCCTCGTTACCGAGGACACTGGACCCATCCGCCGGTCTCAATCCGTGATGTGAGTCACTCGGACTTGTCATCGAGCAGGGCGGCCAGCGCGAATGGCCGGCGAGAGTAGGAGTCTTTCCATGCTGGTCGGGTACGATCCAGGATGAGGGCAATCGCGGCACCGATGGGATAGAAGCTGACCCGCCGGTTTCGCTGGAGATCCGTTTCCTCCAGCTCCTGGAGCAGACCCCGTCTGCGGTCGGCGGCGGCGGCGGAGTATGGTTGGTAGTCGGGCAACCCTGCGAAGTTCCCCGGTGGCTTTCCGCGTGAGGCCAGGTTCGCGGCGCGATACTCGACGTATCGGGCCACGCCTTCCTGCCAAAGCTGAAACTCCAGGTAGCGGTAATCGGCGGCCGAGAGTTGGCCTCGCAGCGCATCTCGGGCTCGGATGACCGGCTCGAGCCCGGATGCGCTTTCAGTGTCGAACGCTGCTCGCAGGGTCAGCGCTAACCGCCGCACAGCCTCACGTACCCGTAAGGAGTCATAGGGGAAGGAGTAGTTCAACATCCACATTCCGGTGCTGTCGCCTGCGGAAAGGCCGAGCCGTGCGACTCCAGGGTAGTACCAGGTTTGGCTGTACTGCCACTGGTGGAAATGTTCGTGCAGCAGGGTCAATACCCATCGGGTGGAGGAGAGGCCGGTGCGCTCCGGCGTGCCCGTCACTATGGTGGGCACGCCATCAACCGGAAACGTGGCAAGCAGTGTGGGAGGAAGACGGCGGGGCCGGGTCCAGATCCGATGCCCGAGGAGGGACTCACCAGTCGCCGTGAAGTCCTCACCCGGCGCATACTGGCCGACCAGAAGTTCGGTGGAGGCCCGAACGAGCAGGACCCGCATCGGTGTAGCGGCCTGGCCGGGCCACAGCCGGTCTCCCAGCTCCTGGACGAGCCGCGCAGCTTCGGCAATCCTGACCCGATCGGCGGGAGGGAGTGGCGCGAGCAGCGAGGTGAACAACCAGAGCCAAAATGTAGACAGGAATACCTCGACGGCGGTGCGGCCTGTGAGCATCTTTCTACTAAGGACGAAGGAATATCAAGCGCTGAGGAAGAAGAATGTCAAAATCAGATCGCCTGGCCAGCATCATCCAAGTGTATCTCGACGGGGAGCTGGAGCTGGACACCGCCGTCGCCGAGCTGGTCTACGTGTTCGTGGAGAGAGGCTGGCGGTTCTCCCTCATTGAGGCCGACTGCGAGCCGCGCCATCGCGAGCGAATGCACACGCTCGCGGTTCGAGTGGACGCGGCGGTGATGGCTCGGCGAGAGTCTGCTGGGCGGGGGTTGAACCAGGCTCCGCCCATCGTCATTCGTTAACCACACCTCGGCGCCAGCCGGTGTCCTGATTACAACCTGCCAGTTCTCTGCAGGTCCTGCCCCCGCCCGCACTGCAGCCTTACATCCGATCGCACGAGTCCGGCGTACATCTGCTGGCGGACACCACTCGGTCCGTCGGCTCGGCTACTACCTCGCGATCAGGAGATGTACGGCTATGCACCAGAAAAGGTCATTCCGCCGGTGGGGTTTTGCCACCGGACTCACGGCACTTGGCAGCGCCGCCGCCGTGGCCCTGGTGGTCGGCTCCGATCACCAGGACACTCCCTTCGTGGAGCTCAATCCGAAGAGCGATCTGACCGATGTGTACGCCTTCCCCGGAGCCGCGCCGGGCCGGATCGTGCTGGTCATGGACACGCGGGCTTTTCTCACTCCCGCCCAAGCACAGGATCCGGCCCAGGCCTCGTTCGACTCC
>JBJMPB010000554.1:0-3357 GCA_045803455.1 Gemmatimonadales bacterium
TTCAAGATTAACGGGCAGAGCGTGTACAGCGCACCGGCCGACCGGATGGACCTCACCGGGATCGTGGGGCTGCGGGTCAATCACACGCTCGACATCCACATCGAGGGCTTTGCCGTCCACCAGTAAGCTTGACTGGGGGTCTCGCCCCGATACATTGGCGCCGTGCCCTCAACCATCCGGCGACATCCGAATCACATGGCCGCTCTCACCGCCATGCTCAGTGTCGCCCTTTTCTTTTCGGCGGCTCCGCTGAACGCTCAAGCCGAAATCGGAATCGACCTCGGACTCTTCAGCTCCTACGTCTGGCGCGGAGTAACCAGCACCAATAAACCGGTGATGCAACCTGCCGCCTACCTGTCCATCCCGGTGGCAAATGCGTCGGTCACCCTGGGCGCCTGGTCGAATATCGACCTGGGTAAGTACGATGATCCTGCGGACGACATCTCGGAGAGCGGCGGAAGCTCGGGCTTTAATTTTTCCGAGATAGATCCGTATGCCGAGGTGAGCTTTCCCCTTGGTAAGACCACGCTGACCGGGGGTGTTTTGGGATACGTCTATCCCAATTCCGATAGCGCTCCGAACTCCTCAGGCCTCACAACGAGCGACGCCAACACGGTGGAGATTTATGGCAAGCTGGGTCTGGATGCCCCGCTGAGTCCGGAGCTTTCGGTCTACTATGACGTAAACAAGGTCAAGGGAGCGTATATCGAAGGAGCGGTGAGCTACTCCCTGGCCGCGAGTGAAAACATTTCAGTGGATCTGGGCGCACTGGCCGGTTTTAATGCGGGCCGGGGGATTCCCGACGATCCACTGTCGGACGAGATGTCGAACTACGAGGATGACGGGTTCACCCACCTGGATCTGTCGGCCGGAGTACCGTTTGCCTTGGGCACCGTATCGATCGCTCCGGTGGTGCACTTCGTGGTAAACGGAGATGATCGCACCAAGACTACCTCACCTACCGATCTCAACGAAGACGTAAAGCTCTGGGGCGGGGTATCGCTCAGCTGGTCCAACACCCTGGGGCCCGAATCACCCGGGGACGACGGGAGCTGACGATCACAATGCGTTCGACACCTCCCTGAAGGTGTCCTCCAGCCGGTTCAGCATCTCCTTCAGCAGCTCGATGGGAATTCCCAAGGCCGGCTCGACCCGGATAACCTTGGCATTGGCGTAAGTCCCCGCAACCAGTACCCCGCGCTTAAATAGTCCTGAGGCAACTTTCCACCCGATTTCCTGAGTGGGGAAGCCCATCCCAATGAGCAAGCCTTTGCCGTGGGCCTCCTGGAGCACACTGGGATACTTCTGCTGCAGGCAGCCAAGCTCTCGCAGCAGGAAGTCGCCCTTTGAGGCCGCCTGGCCTGGAAGATCCTCTTCCAGCGTGACCTCGATAGCTGCCAAACCCGCGGCACAGGCCAGGGGGTTACCCCCGAACGTTGTCGAGTGAATGATCGGATTGGGAATCATTACTTCCCAGATCTCTGCGGTGGAGATGAAGGCCGAGAGCGGCATCACTCCACCACCGATGGACTTGCCAATGCACATGATGTCGGGCACCACATCCCAGTGGTCCACACCCCACAGTTTCCCGGTGCGTCCCATCCCGGTCTGAATCTCATCGGCAATGAGCAGAGCACCGTAACTGGTGCAGAGCTCACGCGCCCGGGGGAAATAGTCGGCCGGGGGAACGATGCCGCCGGCTTCACCCTGTACCGGCTCCAGCACCAGCCCGGCAATCTGAACCCCGACCGATGCGCAGCGCCGGAACTCAGCCTCCAGCGCGTCCGCATCGCCGTACGGCACAAAACGCACATCCTGCAAGCCGGACTGGAAGGGCTCCCGAAACGACGCCTTTCCCATCAGCGAGAGCGAGCCCAGAGATTTCCCGTGGAATCCCCCGAGGGTCGAGATGAAGGTGCTGCGCCGGGTGTACAGGCGAGTCAGCTTGATGGCCCCTTCGATGGCATCGGTCCCATTGTTGATGAAGAAGGAGTTCTGCAGTTCGCCCGGGGTGATGGCGGCCAGAACCTTGCCCAGCGCGGCCCGCCACGGCTCCAACAGCTCCTGACTGTTGAGCGCCATGCGCTGAATCTGGTCGGTGACGGCTTTGACGACCTTGGGATGATTGACGCCGGCGCTGAAGATCCCGTAGCCCCCAAGGCAGTCGATGTACTCCCTCCCCAGGAGATCGCGCAGGAGTGAACCCTGTCCCGACCACTCGATGGCCGCGAACTGGCCGGCCTCGGTCACTGATTTCCGGTAGGTTACAAATCCGCGGTTGTAGTACTTCTCATAGCTATCGACGGTTTCCGCGATAAAGGACTGCTGTTCCTCCCGCGAAAGCTCCCGTCCCCCGATCAGCTCGAGGTAGCGCCGGGTCTGCTGCAAGACTTGCTCGTTCAGTAGCCGCAATTCCGCTCCTTCAGGCCGATTTGATTTCGGTCCAGATCCGATCCCAGGTGGCCGTCTCCTTGCCCAGGTCCGCGGGGTACTCCAGCCGCTTGAGCTCCGCCTCGGTGGGATAAGGAACCGGGGGGACCAGCATCTCGGCGGCAGCAGCATTGGGAGTACCGTAGCCGGTGGCCCGGGAGATTGCCGCTCCCACCTCTGGCCGAAGGATGTAGTTCATCCACTCGTGAGCGGCCCGCTTATTAGGTGAGCTCCGGGGGATGCACATCAGGTCAGTCCAGATGGTGCAGCCCTCCTTCGGCACGACGTAGGCGATCTTGGGCTGTTCGGCCCTTGCCTGGGCCGTATCGCCGTTCCATAGCTGCGAGATCCATATATCGCCCGAGATTAACTGAGCCTTCACCGGGGCAGAGATATAAGCCCGCAGCTGTTTCTTGGCCGAGATCGCGTCCGACTTGGCACCCGCGAGATCATCCGGATTTGTGGAGTTAAGTGAATGGCCGCGATAGCGGAGCTGGGAGCCGATCACCTCCCGAGCGTCATCCATCATCGTCATCTTGCCGGCATACTGCGGATTATGGAAGACGGCCCAGCTATCCACCGGCTCTGTCACCTTGTCGACCCGATACGCGATCCCGCTGGTCCCCCACTGCCACGGCACGGTGTACCAATTCTGCGGATCGGCGGGAAGATCCTGAAAGATCGGCGACAGGTTCTTGGTGTTTGGTAAATAGCTGCGACGCAGTGGAGCGATCAGATTGGTGGCCACGAGTACCGGCAAGATGTAGCCGCTCGGCACGATGATATCGTACCCGCTGGCACCGGCCTGAAGCTTGGCCACCATCTCTTCGTTGCTCTCATAGGTATCATAGGTCACCTTCACTCCGAACTCCTTTTCGAAGTTCGGGACCGTGTCCTCCGCGATATAGTCCGACCAGTTGTAGATGT
>JBJMPB010000059.1:0-6201 GCA_045803455.1 Gemmatimonadales bacterium
ACCACCGTGTTGCGGCGCTGCACGTTGGCATTCGGATTTCGGCGCGGATTATAGCGGGAGGGTGCCTTGGGAATCGCCGCCAGGGTGGCCGCCTCTGCTACGTTCAGATCGCGGACCGACTTGCCGAAGTACCGCTGCGACGCGGCTTCCACACCATAGGCGCCGTTCCCCAGCGGGATCTGGTTTAAATAGATCTCGAGAATCTTGTCCTTGGGGTACTTGCGCTCGATCTCCAGGGCGACGTGCGCTTCCCTGAGCTTCCGCTTGACGGACTTCTCCCGCCCACTGATGTCTTCGTCCCAGATGTTCCGAGCCAGCTGCATCGTGATGGTGGAAAACCCTTCGGCAAAGCGCAGCTGAAAGATGTTGGTTTTGATGGCACCGAAGACCCGGTACCAGTCGATCCCGTGGTGCTGATAGAACCGCTTGTCTTCGGTCGCCAGGAAAGCCGCCTTTACATAGGGCGACATCTCTCCCAGCGGGATCACGGTCCGTCGCTCCAGCCCCAAGTCGGTGATGAGCCGTCCATCTGCGGCATAGACCTTGGAGGCCTGGTTCGGGTCATAGCCCCCCAGCTCGTCGATCGACGGGCAGGTGTTCCCTGCGCATGCCCGACTCCAGGCCGCGGCGAGGAAGGCCAATCCCAACGCAAGAGTGGCGAGTAACCCGACCAGAATGTTCCGCCGGGCTCGCGGAGACAGACGAAACTCCGTGAGCGATTTCAGGGGCGAGCCTCCGGACTTCACCGGCGGCCGGCCGAAGCGCCGGAACGGAGGTTCCCGGGGTGGCGCTGGGTCGACGTGCCGATCGAATGGATCCAGAGGATCAGGCGGATCCGGTGGGTGGGTCATACGCGCAAGCTAGCCAATTGCAATGCTCGATTCCAGCGGGTACCATGAACGTCCTATGAATGAACTGCTCAAAACTTTGACGGCGCGAGGGCTGCTGCAGGACGCCACCGCCGGGCTGGAGCAGCGACTGGAGCAGGGGCCGCTTACGGCCTATGTCGGCCTGGACCCCACTGCTGATTCGCTTCACGTGGGCAGCCTGGTTCCCATTATCGGCGCAGCCTGGCTGCAGCGTTACGGCCATACCCCGATCGTGCTGGTAGGTGGGGGGACCGGCATGATCGGCGATCCCAGCGGCAAGCGGTCTGAGCGGCCCATTCTACCGATCGAAGAGATCGACAGGAACGCCGAAGCCATTCGACGCCAGGTGAGCCGTTTTCTCGATTTCGAGGCCGCGGAACCGACCGCGGCGCGGCTCAGGAACAATGCGGACTGGCTTCGGCCCCTCGGCTTGATGGAGTTCCTCCGCGACACCGGCAAGCATCTGACCGTGGGCTTCATGCTGCAGAAGGAGAGTGTCCGAAGCCGGTTGGAGACCGGGATCAGCTACACCGAATTCAGCTACATGGTCATTCAGGCCTACGACTTCTGGCATCTGTTCCGGGCCGAGCGCTGCGAGCTGCAGATTGGCGGCAGCGATCAGTGGGGCAACATCACCGCCGGCATCGAGCTGATCGGTAAACGCGAGGGCCGGCAGGCTTATGGCCTGGTATTTCCGCTGATCACCAACACCTCGGGCAGCAAGTTCGGCAAGAGTGAGGCAGGGAATGTCTGGCTCGACCCGTCCAAAACCAGCCCGTACCAGTTTTATCAATTCTGGATCAACACCGATGACCGGGATGTCGAACGGTATCTCAAGCTCTTCACCTTCCTGCCTCTGGATGAGATCTCGCAAGTGATGTCGGCCCAGGCCACCGATCCCGGCAAGCGACCGGCCCAACGCAAACTGGCATTCGATCTCACTCAGCGGGTGCATGGAAAGGATGCTGCGGAGGAGGCGGTTCGTACCAGTACGGCATTGTTCGCGGGGAGGACTCAATCAGGGTTGGACGGGGTGTTGCCCGAAATGCCGACCCGACAAGTCTCCCGTTCCGCCCTGGGGAAACGAATGCCGGTGATCGATCTGCTGGTTGCCAGCGGTCTGGCCACCTCGAAAGCGGATGCCCGCCGTGGCATCCAGGGAAAGGGCTTTTATCTCAACGACGAGCCGATCGAGGCCGTGGACCTCCACCTGGTCGACGACCAGCTGCGAGGCCCGCCCGAGAGCCAGTTCGTGATCCTGCGAAAGGGAAAAAAGAATTACGTCAGGCTGGTGCTGCTGCCCTGAGCAGGCCCTCTCTACCAGCGGCTCGAGCGGCGCGAGCTCTGTCGCGGGGGTTTGGCGCCCAGCAGGCCGAACAGTCCGCGAACCACTTCGCGCACCACGGTCCTGCCCACCGATGAAGAGACCACGTCGCCCGCCACTTCGGCCACACTTTTCTCGGCCGATCCGCGACCAGGTGCCGGATCCGGCGTTGCCTCCGCGGGCGCTGCACGAGCAATCCGAGCGGCCAGAATCTCCCGTGCACTCTCCCGGTCCACCGGCTGGCCATACTCTGCCATCAGATCCGATTGCCGGATATCGGCCTGGAGCTCTTCCGGGCTGAGTGGGGCCATTCGGGAAGCCGGCGGAATGAGCCGGGTAGCCACCACTGGACTCGGTACGCCGCGGCGGTCGAGCACCGTAACCACGGCCTCCCCGATCCCGAGCGACGTGAGTGTCTGCGCCAGATCGTAGAAGGAAGTCTTGGGAAAGGTACGAACCGCCGCCTTGAGCGCCTTTTCATCATCGGGCGTGTGCGCCCGCAGTGCATGCTGCACCCGGTTCCCCAACTGGGCCAGGACGTCCTGAGGTACGTCTTTCGGAGTCTGGGTCACAAAGTACACACCGACGCCCTTGGATCGAATCAGCCGCACAACCTGCTCGACCTGATCGAGAAACGCCTTAGGCGCGTCCTCGAACAGGAGGTGGGCCTCATCGAAGAAGAACACCAGCTTTGGCCGGGGAAGGTCACCTACTTCAGGCAAGTTGTGGTACAGCTCCGCCAGCAGCCACATCATGAAGGTGGAGAACAACCGCGGTTTGTCGGCCACATCCGGCAATTCCAGGCAAGTCACGATTCCTCGCCCTTCCGACGTGGTCCGCAGCATGTCCTTGACATCGAATTCGGGCTCGCCGAAGAACTGTCCGGCTCCCTGGGCCTCGAGCGCCACCATTTGGCGGAGCAGCACCCCCACCGTCGCCCCCGACATTCCCCCGTACTGATCGAGCGCCGGCTTTCCGCCGTCGGAAGCGAGGAACTGAAGCAGGGAGCGCAGATCGGAAAAGTCGAGCAGCGGAAGATGATTGTCGTCCGCATAGCGAAAGACCATGGTGAGCACGCTGGTCTGGGTTTCATTCAGCGACAGCACCTTGCCCAGCAACAACGGCCCGAACGAGCTCACCGTCGCCCGAAGCTGCACCCCGAGTTTGCCGGTCAGGCTGACAAATTCCACCGGCACGCCCTCGGGCTTCCAGTCCCACCCGGTGTCCGACGCTCTCGCGCGAATCCGTTCGTCGGCAATTCCCGGCATGGCGAGCCCGGACAAATCGCCCTTCATGTCCGCCACAAAGACGGGGACCCCCTGGCGGGACAGCTGCTCGGTGAGCAGCTGCAGGGTTTTGGTCTTACCGGTTCCGGTTGCCCCGGCGATCAAGCCGTGACGGTTGGCCATGGCCAGGGGTAAGCGGATCTTCGGCTGCTGGTAGATCCGGGTTCCTTCCAGGGCAGCGCCCAGGATCAGGCCCGGCTCATCGCTGCCGTACCCATCCTTCAACATGTCGGTAAATGCAGTCATAGCGACTCCAGCACTTCGACTACGCGCGCCATATCGCTCGCATCATTATAGGCATGGGGACTGAGCCGGATAGCACCCTCCCGCAAACTGCAGATGATTCGCGCTGCCTTGAGCGCCCGGAACGCTTCGCCCACGTTGGGCGGCGCGATGCAAAGGATCCCCGATGCCCGCTCGCCCTGAGGTGAGACGATCCGGGCACCACTCCGCGCGGCCCACGATAGCACCGGCTGCTGCAGGGCGCAGAGGTGACGTTGAATCCGGGGAATTTCCAGCTCCAGCAGCAGCTCGAGCGAGGCATTCATGCCGGCAAAGTCCTGATACGGGAGAGTGATCAGCTCGAATCGACGAGCATCTCCGCGCAGCGTATCCTTGTACTGGGTGAGTCGGCTGAAATCGTCGGTCCCCTCGTATGCCATCCACCCGGTGATGGCCGGCGTCAGCTGCGGGATCAGCTCGCGACGCACATACACGAAGCCGGATCCCCAAGGCGAAAGCAGCCATTTCTGCGCCCCGCAGGCCATGAGGTCCACCGGCGTTGCGCCCACATCCACCGGAATCTGGCCTACGCCCTGGATAGCGTCCACCACGAGATACGTTCCGGCAGCGCGGGTGGCGGCGGACAACCGGGCCAGGTCGACAACATAGCCGTTGCTAAACTGGACCAGCGATACGGCCAGGACCCTCACTCGAGAGTCCCGGAGCCGCTCGACCAGGTAGTCCTCATCCGGCCAGCCCTCCCGCGTGGTGGGGGCAAGCTCCAGGATCACCCCATTCTCCTTGAGGAGCATCCAGGGATACACGTTGGCGGGGAACTCCTTATCGCTGGTCAGGACGATGTCTCCGGCCTGAAGCGGAAGGGCCCGGGCAGCCAGGCTAAGGCCGAATCCCGTGTTCAGGGTAAGCGCGATCTCGTCGGGCGATGCCCCGATCAGCTGTGCCGAGAGGCGGCGGGACTCGGCGAGGGTATTGATGAGATCGCGATCGGGGAGCTGAAACGGAGCGGAGCGCTTGCGGTTAAATGTTTCGAGGGTAACTCTGGTGCGCTCCGGAAGAGGACCGACACTGGCATGATTCAGGTAGACCGTCTCCGCGGTCCAGGGAAATTCTCGCTGGCGGAGAGCGGCCACGTCGTACTCCGGAGCCACGTGAGTCGCGGGACTCATCGCTCATTCCGGAGACGGGGATCAAAAGCCTCGCGCAGCCCATCACCCACGAGGTTAAAGCCCAAGACCGCAACACCGATGGCCAGGCCGGGGGCGACGGAGATCCAGGGAGCCACCCGCAGCAGGTCTCGCCCATCGGCCACCATGGCTCCCCAGCTCGGCGTCGGGGGCTGAGCTCCCAGTCCCACAAAGGACAGGGCAGCCTCTGCCATGATCGCACCCGCGATGCCCAACGTCGCCGCTATGATCACCTGAGTGCGCACATTGGGTAGAAGATGGCGAAGCAGGACCCTCCGGTCGCGCGCGCCGAGCGCCTGGGCGGCAGCCACGAACTCGGACCGACGAAGCACCAGCACCTGGCTCCGGACCAGTCGCGCCATACCGGCCCAGCCCACGACTCCAATCACTACGAACACAACCGGAAGCGAGGGCTTTACCGCAGCGGCTACGGCGATCAAGAGCAGCAGAGTTGGGAAGGCGAGAGTGATGTCGGCCAGGCGCATCACCAAGGCGTCGACCCAACGTCCGTAATACCCCGCCAGCAAGCCGAGCAAGACGCCGATGGTCACCGAGACCGACTGCGAGATGAGTCCCACCGACAATGACAGCCGGGCGCCGTAAAGGACGCGGCTGAGGACATCACGTCCCTGTGTATCCGTCCCAAACCAGAACCGGGACCCAGGGGAGATCAGGTACGCACCCCGCAAGTCGCCGGTGAGAGGGTCGTGAGGGGACAGCCAGGGTGCGAGCACAGCTGCTGCCACAACGAGGGTAACAAACAGCACACCCAGCTGAAAGAATCGGTCGGCTTGGAGCTTTTGGGTTAGGGGACTCTGTCGCATCCTGCTCCTGTGACGTGCGTTACGCCCTTGGGAGGTCGAGTGGCCGGGGACCGGTTACACCTGTGCTTATGTCCATACGGCGCATGATTCTTGCAAACTAGCCCGGCTCCGGTGCGATGTCGCAAACCTCTGGGGGAGCTGGCCGGTGATACCCGATAGTCCGTTTACCCTGGTCCTGAGCGGCGGTGGGCTCAAAGGACTGGCCCACATTGGGGTCCTTCGCGCCTTGGAAGAGCGTGCCCTGGTGCCCAGCCTGGTGGTCGGCTCCAGTATCGGGTCCCTGATCGCTGCCGCGTGGGCTGCTGGAGTGCCAACCCCGCAGATGGAGGCCCGTGCCCGCCTGGTCCGCCGGCGCGACGTCTTCCAGGTGGCTCGGGCTGATGTCGCCTTCCGCCGTCTTCTTGCTCCCGCGCTCTATCGCCGTGAACCGCTGCAGGAGCTGATCGATTACCTGGTTGGCAACGTCACCTT
>JBJMPB010000650.1:0-5504 GCA_045803455.1 Gemmatimonadales bacterium
GGTCCGAGAGGCAGGCCAGGAAGTCGTTGGGCTGTCCAAAACCGGAGTAGACGAATGTTGCATGGCGCTGGTCTCCCAAGGCCAGGTCATTCGGGAGGAAGATCTCCAGTACGAGCTGATCGGTGAGGGTGAGTCACGGGAGGCACTCTTCAAGGTCAAAGCCGCGCGCTTTGCGGTTTCTCCATCGGGTCAGGACGTTCGTCTCGATCAGGTAATCGGGGTCAAGCGTCAGGCCCTGTACTATGATGCCGTTCCGCTGGACCTGGATGGCAAGGTCCCCAGCAAGAAATATCGAGGCAAGACATATCGCGACCTGCTGAGTAGCGACGAAGGCCGGGACTACCTGGGCTGGATGGCGGAGAACTTCAAAGAGCCCGAGATTCGGGAATTCGTTCGGAGGATTCTAGGCGGTGAGGACGTGGTCGCGCGCCGGGGACCACAACTCAATCCCCACTGGTATGAGCACGGCGCCATGAAGGCGGCGCGGAATGCGCGTTTCCGTCTGATCCCAGGTAACGTGCGCGCGCAGGTCATGGCAACGGCACGCCAATCGGGTCAAACTCGAGTCGTCGAGGCGCAGCCGGGTACCATCCCCGGCACTGCGCGGGCATTTCCGCTGCCGGCAAGCGTGGCCGCTCGTAGTGAGGTGCCTACGCCCACTGCTCGGACGAGCGACCGCACCGAGGCCGTCGGTCGGCCCGGACCCTATGCGCCCACTGAAAAGCAGGTCGCGTTCTACCAGCGGCTAGCCGCGTCACCGGTGTTCAGCGAGCAAGAACGTCAGCGTGCGCTGGACTGGCTCGCGACCAAGGCCACTCGGCAGACCATCAAAGACCAGATCGACTGGCTCAAGCATCAGGTGGAAACCCGCAAACCTAGGACGTCGAGCGAGTCGGCAGCGTAGGGATCGGCAGTGAACAGGGGGGTGAGAGATATGAGGAATCTCTCACCCTCCTTTTTCTATCTCACGCCCTCAGGACTGCCAACGCTACACCCGAGATGATCGCGCTTCCACCCAAAGCTGTGTGCCACCCGATCGTCTCTCCCCCGAAGGCCACTCCCACCAGCACTGCGATCAGCGGAGTGACCAGGGGAATCATGAGCACGCCAGTAACGGCGGTATGACGGATAAGCCAGTAGTACATCAAGAAAGCGATCACTGAGCCTAAAATGGTGAGATACGCCAGCGCTCCGAGCGCCATCGGCGTCCACCGAAAGCCCAGCGGACTCCCCTCGAGCAGCATGCCGCCTATCAGGAGCGGCAAGCACCCCCCCAACATCTGGGTTCCCGCCAGCACCGCGGGCTCGATGTGGGTCCCTCGGGCCTTGACCAGCACGCTGGCGTGAGCGGTGGCCAATGCCGCCGCGATGATTCCGGCACTGGCGGCAAACGCCCGCGGACCTCCGGTACCTAGCTCGCCGGAGAACACCACCGCCACCCCGAGTAATCCCAATAGCACACCGACGATCTTTCGTCGGGTAAGTGGCTCCGCGCTCAGATAACGGTGGGCCAGTGGAAGGCCGAAGAGCGGCACCGTGGCACTCAGAAGCGCAGCCAGGCCGGACGAGATGTACTGCTCGCCCCAGAAAACCAAGGCATAGTTCACCGTGATGCTGAGGAATCCAGTGTAGGCCAGCAGGCCCCATTCCCCAGCGGAGCGCGGCAGCCGAATTCGCTGGATCAGCACGATTGCCCCCAGCAGCATCGCGCCGAGGGCGAATCGAATCCCCGCGAAGGTAAGGGGCGGCAGGTCCCGGAGTCCGAGCTTGATCGCCAACCAGGTGGAGCCCCAGATCCCGGCCAAGGCAAGCCAGAGGATGAGAGCCATTCGCCGAGGAGGTCGGATTGATCCGGCGATCACCGGATCGGCTCCAAGTGATCCCAGGTTAGGAAGGCCGCTCCTTGGAGGCTTCCGGATGTCGGCAGCAGGCACGGTCCCTCCGGGCAGGATGTGAACTGACACAATATCAATGTTGACACAATCCGTGTCAAATCGCAGATTGACACTATGACAACCTGGACTCCCGAGCTCGAGCCTACCGCCGATCCCAAATACCTTGCCCTGGTTGAAGCCCTGCATCGAGACGTCGAGTCCGGACGGCTGCCCCCGGGAACCCGTCTCCCCACCCAGCGACAACTGGCCAATCGGCTGCGGATCGCGATCGGAACCGTGAGCCGGGCCTACACCGTGGCCGAACAGCGTGGGATTGTGCGCGGGGAGGTGGGACGGGGGACATTCGTGCGGCGGGAGGATCCCAGTTACCGTGAAGGATCCGACGAAAACGCCGAGCTGATTGACTTGAGCCGGGGACGACTGGTCCGGCCGTCCGACGATCCGACGCTGGCCCAAACTTTGAAGCTTCTGGCGCAACGCCGGGACCTGCACCAGCTGGTCGATATCTATCAGCCGCCCCACGGAATGACCCGGCACCGCGCTGCAGCCGCCGCGTGGCTCAAACGATTCGGGCTCGAAGTCGAGGCCGAGAGAGTGGTGATCACCAGCGGCGCACAACACGGGGCAGCAGTGCTGCTGGCGGCAATGGCTCGGCCAGGCGATCTGATTCTTACCGAAGAGGTCACCTACTCCGGCATAACTGCGCTTGCCCGTTTGCTCCAGCTCCGGGTGCAGGGGCTCCGGATGGACCAGGATGGCCTGTTGCCCGCCGAGCTGGAGGCTGCCTGTCAGGCCAGTTCTCCCCGCGCCCTCTTCTGCATGTCTACCCTCCAGAATCCGACCGGCAGGACAATGCCGCTCCAGCGAAGGCGCGAGCTGGCAGACATCATCCAGCGCCATCGCCTGACGGTGCTGGAGGACGACGTGAACGGATTCCTGCCGGCGGAGCCCCTACCACCAATCGCCGCGTTCGCTCCGGACCAGACGTTCTACATCACCGGCACCTCCAAAAGCCTCGCTCCAGGGCTTCGGATCGGATACGTCGTGCCGCCGGCCGCGGAGATGCAGCGGGTAAGTGCAACCATGCAGACCACCACCTGGTTCACTGCGCCACTCATGGCTGAGATCGTGACCCAGTGGATCGAGAGTGGCCAGGCCGACGAGATGGCGGAGTGGAAGCGGCTGGAGACAGCCGCGCGGCATCGACTGGCGCGGGAGATCCTGGGCCCGTGGCTGCCGGCGTCGCCGGTCAGCTTTCATCTCTGGATGCCGCTACCTGAGCCCTGGCGGGCCGAGAACTTCGTCTCGCAGGCACGGACCCGGGGAGTGGTAGTCAACTCGCCCGACGAGTTCCTGGTGGGCCGGGAAACGGCTCCTCATGCGGTGCGAGTTTGCCTTGGCGGCGGCCTGACCCGGGGCAGGTTGGAAGACGGACTGAGACGACTGGCCGAACTGCTTCAGACCTCGCCGGGATTGAGTGCCATTGTCTACTGACCGGCAGCACGGATCTCACGCAGTCTTCGAAGCTCGGGCACCTTCAGCGCCGTCGTGGCCACTACCAGTAACGTAGCCAACCCTCCGAATACAACAGACGGGACCGTGCCTATCAGCCGAGCCGCGGTGCCGGACTCAAAGGCGCCGAGCTCGTTCGAGCTGCCGATGAAGATTGCATTCACCGAGGCCACCCGGCCCAGGAGATGGTCGGGGGTCATCACCTGCAACAGGGTCGATCGCACCACCACACTGACGGTATCGGCCATGCCGCTGAGGGCCAGGAGAGCAGTCGAAAGAAAGAAGTCGCGAGACAGGCCGAACCCGATCATGGCCAGGCCGAACAGCGCCACGCTGACGAACAAAGTACGGCCGGCGCGTTGCAGCGGAGGCCGGTGAGCCAACACCAGCGACATCAGTACCGCGCCCACAGCAGGTGCAGCTCGGAGGATTCCCAGCCCCTCCGGACCGACATGGAGGATCTCCGCCGCAAATACCGGAAGCAGGGCGACGGCACCGCCGAATAACACCGAGAACAAATCGAGGGTGAGAGCGCCCAGGACCACCGGCTGGCCGCGGACAAACCGGATCCCGGTAGCCAAACTCTGAAGGAAAGACTCATCCGCTCGTATGCTGCGAACCGGGGCGTGCCGCAACCGGGCCAGAGCCAGCACCGCCACTCCCATCAGCGCGGCGTCCACCCCGTAGGCAGCGCGCGCACTGCCGAATCCGTACACCAAACCGCCTACAGCCGGGCCGACCACCTCGGCCAGCTGCCAGGTAGAGCTGCGCCAAGTGACTGCGTTTGGGTAGAGATCACGCGGTACCAGCTCCGCCCCCAAGGCTGAGCGGGCCGGCTGCAGAAAACTCCGGGCGATGCCGCTGCAAAAGATGACGAGATAGATCGGCCAGACCCGGCCCGACCTGATGATGTCGGGCCGGAGCGTAAAGCCGAACAGGGTAAGTGAACAGGCCAACAGAACGGCGAGAGCAATGAGCGAGATCCTCAGCCGCTCGATCCGGTCGGCCATGTGACCCGCGAATAAGGCGAACCCGATGAACGGCACCGCCTCCGCCAATCCGATCAGACCCAGTGAGAGCGGATCGTGGGTCAGCTCGTAGATCTGCCAGGAAACCACAACCGCCTGAATCTGGGTGGCGACGGTCATCGCCAGCATGCTGTAGATGAACCAACGGAAGTTGAGGATGCGAAGCGCGGCGTAAGGATCGTGGCGGGTGGGTTGGCCCATGCGCGGCGGAAGCTAGCTGCGTTTTGCCGAGGCACAAAGACTTTTGCCGGACCGCGGCTGGCTTCGGAACGCTGCAGCTTTCTCTAAGTCATTACGTGCAAAGCCTTGTGGGATTCAAAGTTGCGCGGCCCGTTTTGTGCAGCTAGAAGCTCCGCTCGGCAGTACAACTCCCGCACCCAATCCCTGGCAGGCATGAAGCGGCTGATCCTCTGGACCAATCTTCTGGCCCTTGCCGCGTGCGCGCGTGCAATTCCGCCGGCCCCGAACGGCATCGCTCCAGTCTCCGCCATTCCGGGAGTGCGCGTGCCGTATTTGGAGCGGGCCGCCCCGCGCGAGATCGCTGCGGATTCCAGCGTCAATGACCTGGCCGACGCGCAGCCGGATGCTGCCGATGTTCCCGAGTTTCTCCCTGATGATGTCCGCTGGGACATCGATGTCAGGAGCTTCGCCAATCATCCGCGGGTCCAGTACTACCTGAATTACTTCCAGGGAATTTCCCGCACTGGTCTCAGTGTGTTTCTCGCCCGTGGTGCCCGGTATGAGCCCATGATCCGCCGGCAGTTCGAGGCGGAGGGACTTCCCGGAGATCTGGGATATCTCGCATTGATCGAGAGCGGCTACTCCAACGAGGCAGTCAGCCGGTCACATGCTGTGGGGATGTGGCAATTCATGAAGGGAACGGCCCGCGGGTACGGCATGCGGGTAGATACCTGGGTAGACGAGCGCCGGGATCCCGTGAAGGCCACCGAGGCGGCAGCCCGGTATCTGCATCATCTGCGGGATCGCTTCGGCTCCTTGTACCTGGCCGCGGCGGCCTATAACGCGGGCGCGGGCAAGCTCTCGCGGAGCCTGGGCAAGCTTCAGTGGG